>NZ_JBSFHA010000013.1:0-161928 GCF_053596855.1 Streptomyces sp. NPDC001617 | reverse complement strand
CCGGGCAGGTCGTAGAAGGTGAAGACGGACTCGCCCCAGCCGGGGCCGGTCAGTCCCTCGGTCTCCTCCGGCAGCAGCCGGGCGCCGGTGGCGACGACGAGGGCGTCGTAGGCGACCCAGCCGCCGACGGCGAAGTACACCGTCTGCGCGTCCAGGTCGACGCGGTCGATGCGGGCCCGGCGGTAGTCGATGCCGTCGTGCAGCTGGCGCGGGCGGGAGCGGACCAGGGCGTGCGGCTGGGCCAGCCCGAACGGCACGAAGAGCAGGCCGGGTTGGTAGACGTGGTTGTCGTCCTGGTCGACGACCGTGATCCGCAGCTCGCTCTCGTCGTACGTGCGGCGCAGCCGGTTGGCGGTCATGGTGCCGGCGGTTCCGCTTCCGAGAATCACGATGTGTTTACCCATGCCTCCACGGTGGTGCGGGGGATGAGATGTGATCAGGGGCCGATGGTCCCCTTTCCGGTACCCACCGGGGTATGCGCCGTCCACACCGCCGCGCCGCCAGGGGCCGAACGGCCCGAGACCCACCCCGATTGTCTCCTCGCCCTCCCCCACCGGCCGCGCTGCACTGAAGGCAGGAGCAGGCGACGGCATCCGGAAGGGTCTCGCACTGCACCGTGCGCAACGCTCCGCGCGTCGGCCACAGGAGGTGGACTCCCCGTGCCCTTTCCCCGGTTCCTGAGCCGCCGGCTGCGCGGCCCCGTCAACAGGACGACCCTCCGTCTCGCCGGTCATCTCGCCTTCGCCGACCTCGAACACGTCGGCCGCAGCACCGGCGTCGTGCGGCACACACCGCTGCGGGCCTTCCGCAGCGGCGACACGGTCGTCGTCGGGGTCAACTTCGGCCGGGAATCCGACTGGTTGAAGAACATCCGGGCCGCGGGCCGATGCCGGATGCGGCTGGGCGGGCAGTGGCTGGAGCTCGATGCTCCTCGGATCGTGCCCGTCGAGGAGGGCGTGCGGGACATGCCGTGGCTGTTCGGTGCGGTGCTGAGGTACGTCGTGCGGACCAGGGAGTGTGTTCAGCTGCCCGTGGTCGGTGGCGTGAGCGCCCGGAGCTCGGAGTCGCTGCCGTGATCGTCGCCGCCTCGCTGCTTCAGCTGCTCATCCTCGTGGGGGCGTTGTACGACACGGCCCGACTGCTGCGGCCGGCCACGGGTTCCCGCCGTGCCGGGCGGCCCAGTCGTCGCCGCGCCGCGCTCGAGGCGACTGAGCGCCGGCTGGTGGATCAGCGGCTGCGCGGGCGGATCGACGCGGGCGCGTACCGGGAGGGGATGCGCCTGGTGGCCGAGGGTCGGGAGGCGCCCGCCCGGAGGGGTCACGGCTGATCCCGGTGGGTGGCGTCCCGGCGTGCGGGCGTCAAGGGCCCGAACGGCCCTCGGTCCGGACCACTCGCCCCTCCTGTACCGGTGGTGGCGTGGTGATCATTGAATCAGGCGCGGATGCCGGGGCCGGCACCGCAAGGGGCTCCCCCGTCCCCCACCGGAACGGCGTCCGCGCCAGGGGGACGGCCACCCGAGGGGGCCGCGGTCGCGAGTGGGTCGTCCATCGCGTTCCCCGCCCAGGTGGCCCGTCCCCCGTGCGGACCGCTCGGTCCCGCCGGGCGAACGGAACAGGCACAACCGCCCTGCGCAGCTCCCGATGAGCCCGGTTCACAGCCTCCGGCGCCGGCGTCCTCGGCGTCGCACGACCCAGCCCCGGTCACCCGCGCTTGCGCCCGACCCCCGCGTACACCCAGTACTCCGAAGGCTTGTCCGGGACCTGCTCCTCCGGGTCCGGGCGCCACAACGGGACGTACACCAGGCCCGGTTCGGTCAGTTCGAAGCCGTCGAAGAGGGCGTGGATCTCGTCGTGGGAGCGGGTGGAGACCTGCGAGGTCGCCCGGGCGTTGTACAGCCGGGTGACGGCGGCGGCCGTCTCCGGGCGGTCCTCGTTCGTGGCGTGGGACAGCGCGAGCCAGCTGCCGTCCGGCAGGGCGTCGCGGAACGCGCCCACGATGCCGGCCGGGTCCTCCTCGGGCGTGACGAAGTGCAGGATCGCGACCATCAGAAGGGCGACCGGCTGCTCGAAGTCGATCAGTTTCCGCAGCTGCGGCGAGGACAGGACGTCGGCGGGCCGGCGGATGTCGGCGTCGACGATGGCCGCGTCCGCGTTGTCGGCGAGCAGCGAGGTGCTGTGGGCGACGGCCACGGGGTCCTTGTCGACGTGGACCACCCGGGCGCCCGGAATCGCGGCCTGTGCCACCTCGTGCACATTGCCCTGGGTCGGGATGCCCGAGCCGAGGTCGATGAACTGCCGTACCCCTTGCCCGGCGAGGAAGCGCACGGCTCTGCCGAGGAAGGCGCGGTTGGCGCGGGCCAGCGTGCGCACCTGGGGGTCGATGGCGGTGACCGCCGCCACCGCCTCGCGGTCGATGGCGAAATTGTGCTCTCCGCCGAGCATCGCGTCGTACATCCGCGCGACACTGGCCTTGTCGGAATCGGCCCCTGGCGGTGGACCTGCGCTGTCGGGCACCACAACATCCTTTCCTCTCAGGGATCTTGACGTCCCATCATATAGTTGCCGTCGACGCGCGGTGATCCTTTGTTCCCGCCGCGCACCCGGTCCCCCCACCCGGAAAGGCACGACCCTGCGGAACGAACCGCGCAGCCCCGCCGACGGTCCTCCTGCCGTCCTGCCCTCTCCGCGCCGGTCGGCCTTCTCGCCCGCGGCCGACGTCATCGGCTCGGAGCTCGATCTCCAGCTGACCGGCAGCCATGTGGTGCACGCCCTGACGCCGGGGTTCTGCGACGCGGCGTCGCTGTATCTGCTGGAGCGCTGGCGCCGCGAGGAGACCGCGTACGCCGCCGTCGACCCGCCGCAGATCGAGGCCCGCCGGCTGGCGCTGCGGGTGGGCACGGACGCGCCCGAGACCTGGGAGGGGGTACTGCCGGTCGGCGAGGTGATCGTCTTCCCCCGGGGGACGCCGTACGCCCGCGCTCTCGTCGACGGGCAGGCGCAGCTGCTGGACTCCGTCGACGCGCACACCACCGAGCGGCTGATCGCCGCCGCCGACGGGGACGAGCGCATCGAGGAGCTGCTGAAGGTGGGGGCGTTCCTGGTGGCGCCGCTGCGGCTGCGGGGCGACACGATCGGCTTCATGGCCTGCTCGCGCGCCCCGGAGCGGGGGCCGTTCCTGACCTCGGAGGTGGCGGCCGCGGAGTCGCTGGCCGCGCGGGCCGCCGTGGCTCTCGACAACGCGCGCCGCTACGAGCGCGAGCGGCGCACCGCGCTGGCCATCCGCAACAGCCTGCTGCCCGGCGCGGTCCAGGAGGTCGAGGGCTGCCGGATCGCCCATGGCTCGCTGCCGGCCGGACAGGGCACGATCATCGGCGGTGACTGGTCGGACGTGCTGCGCCGGCCGGGCGACCGGGTGAGTCTGATCGTCGGGGACGCGATGGGGCACGGCCCGGAGTCCGCGGTAGCGATGATCCAACTGCGCACCGCGGTACGCACATTGGCGGGCCTCGACATTCCCGCCGCGGAGCTCATACGGCGGCTCGACGCGCTCGCCAGCGAGACGCCGGGCGCCTCCTTCGCCACCTGCATCTACGCCGAGTGGGACGCCCGGCAGCGGACCTGCACCCTGGTGGGCGCGGGACACCCGCCGCCTCTCCTGCGCGGCCCGGACGGCCGCACCGCACCGGTGCCGCTCGTCGGAGCGGGCCTGCCCCTCGGGCTCGGCACCGGCAGCTACGAGCCGACCGTGCTGAGCATGACCGAGCCGGGTCTGCTGGTGCTCTACAGCGACGGCCTGGTCGAGTCCCGGGACGCCGACATCGACCACGAGATCGCCCGCCTCGCCCGGCACGTGGACGAGGCCGCCGTAGAACCGCTGAACGGCGGCTACGACGCCCTGTCCGCGCTGTGCAAGCAGCTGCTGCGGGCCCCCACGGGTACGGCCGGTGGGGACGACCGCACTCTGTTGCTCGCCGAGCTGACGCCCGCGAAGGACTGAGACTCCTCCCGCCGGCGCGTGCACTCAGGCCGTCAGGTTCGCCCACACGGCGTTGCCGCCGGTGAGCCTCGACCGGTCGACTCCCCAGGAGACCGCGAGCTGTTCCACCAGAAGCAGTCCGCGTCCGCCCTCGTCGTCGGGGCCCGCCTCGCGACGGGACAGCTCACGGCGGCCCGAGTAGTCGTGGTCGTGCACCTCCAGCCGCAGGCACACATCGCTCAGGAACCCGATGCCGCACAGGATCCGCGCGCTGAGGGTGTGCCGTACGGCGTTGGTGGCCAGCTCGGACAGGAGCAGCACCGCGTCCTCGCACAATTCGACCGGAAGCTGCCAGCCGGCCAGCCGGGTGCCGACGGAGCGGCGGGCGACTCTGATGCTGGAGCGGTGGGCCGGGAGTTCGAGCCAGTGGGTGCGGTCGGGGTCGGCCGCGTCTAACAGCTGGGGAGCCGAAGTGAGGTGGGGGGACACGGTGTTGGCCTTCCGTGGGGGCGGGCGCAGCCAGGCGCGGGGAGACGCCTTGCACGTCGGAGCACACCAACTCGTTGGGGGGTGGGGACGGTTGACGGACCGCGCTCGCGTTCGGCAGCACGGTTCACACAAGTAACTATGATCGCACCCAAGTTCAACCTGCAACAGACCTGCTGATAATTTCAACGGGCCGATATCGGTCTGGTGACGTCAACAAGTCGCTGACAGACTCGACCGGGTGACAGTTCCTCAGGAGGTGCGGGCGTGAGCGAAGGCCGTCAGAGCACGGGGGGCAACAGTGCCCCCACCGTGCTGCGCATGATCCTCGGCCGACGGCTGCAGGAGCGGCGGCAGGGCGCGGGCGTCTCCCTCGAGGACGCGGCGAAGGCGCTGCGGGTCACCTCCCTGACGATCCGCCGCCTGGAGAAGGCGGAGGTCGGCCTCCGGCCCCTGTACGTGGAGCTGTTGCTGCATGCGTACGGGGCGGACCGGCAGGAGATCGACGAGTTCGTGGCCCTCGCCGAGCGGGCCAACGAGCCCGGCTGGTGGCACACGTACCGCGATGTCCTGCCGGGCTGGTTCAGCGCCTATGTGAGCCTGGAGAGCGGCGCGCGCACCCTGCGCACCTACGAGCCGCACTACGTCACGGGGCTGCTGCAGACCCGCGCCTACGCGCGCGAAGTGCTCAGCGGCGGCTTCCCGAACGAGGCCGACGAGGACCTGGAACGGCGCGTGGACCTGCGGCTGCGGCGGCAGAGCCTGCTGGAGAGACCGGACGCGCCGACGCTGTGGGTGGTGATGGAGGAGGCCGTGCTGCACCGGGTGGTGGGCGGCCCCGAGGTGATGCGGACGCAGATCGAGCGGTTACTCGAGGTCTCGGAGCTGGAGCACATCAGCGTCGACGTCGTGCCGTTCACCGCGGGCGCCCATGTCGGTGCCTGCGCGCCGTTCACCTACTTCCGCTTCGAGGCGCCGGAGCTGCCGGACATCGTGTACAGCGAGATCCTCTCCGGCGCGATGTACCTGGACCAGCGCTCCGACGTAGTGGCGCATCTCGAGGCGCACAACCGCATGTCCCTGCTGACCTCGGACGCGGACAGCAGGGCACTCCTGAATCGCATGCGCAAGGAGTACTCATGACCACCATCGACTGTCACCACGTCTACAACGGGATGCCCGCGACCGCTCTCGGCGAGCAGGGCTGGGAGTCCCCGTGGAGCGGCCCCAACGGGGGACAGTGCGTGCAGACGAAGCAGCTGGCCGACGGCCGCGTGGCCCTTCGGCAGTCGACCGATCCGGCCGGTCCCGCGCTGATCTACACGCCGGAGGAGATCGCCGCGTTCGTCGCCGGCGTCAAGCGCGGCCTGGCCGACCACCTCGCCACCGGCTGAACCAGGACCCGAGCGGGAAGGATCCTGCCGGCCCCGGCCGCGACCTGCCCGACACCCCCACGCTCACCATTGAAAGGGACAGGATGACCAACTCGCACGCCGCGCGGGACATCGACACCAGCAGGCCCCACTCCGCCCGCATGTACGACTACTACCTCGGCGGCAAGGACCACTTCGAGATCGACCAGAAGGCGGCCGAGTCCGTCGCGGCGGCCTACCCGGGCATCTTCGTGTGCGCGCGCGAGAACCGTGCCTTCATGCACCGTGCGACCCGTGTGCTCGCCCGGGAGCACGGCATACGCCAGTGGCTGGACATCGGCACGGGCATCCCGACCGAGCCGAACCTGCACCAGGTGGCCCAGTCCGTCGTCGCCGATGCACGGGTCGTGTACGCCGACAACGACCCGCTCGTCCTCAAGTACGCCGAGCGCCTGATGCGCAGCACCCCCCAGGGCCGCACCACCTACATCGAGGCGGACGTCAACGACCCGGACGCGCTGCTGAACGCGCCCGAACTCGCCGCGGTCCTCGACCTGGACCGGCCGGTGGCCCTGTCCCTCAACGCGCTGATGCACTTCATCACGGACGCCCAGGACCCGTACGGCATCGTGAACCGGCTGCTGGCCGTGCTTCCCTCGGGCAGCGCGCTGGCCCTGTCCCACTGCACCCCCGACTTCGACCCGGACACCTGGCAGAAGGTGACCGACATCTACAACGGCGCCGGTACACCCGTGCAGTTCCGCTCCCGGCAGGACGTCGCCCGCTTCTTCGAGGGGCTCGACCTGCTCGACCCCGGCGTCGCCGTCGGCCACCGCTGGCGCCCGGACGGCGCGTCCGAGGCCACGGACGCCGAGGTCAGTCTGTGGACCGGGGTGGGCATCAAGCCGTAGGGCCGAGAGGGAGATCCATGGGGCCGGTCGGCCCCGGAACCGGGTGCGGGCCTTGGGCCGTTGGTCCCCGGCCCCGGGGGCCGGCCGGCCCCTCTTGGCTGCGACGCCCCTCGACGGCACGGACACACGGGTGGCTGCCTGCTCCACAGAAGTGGCCGCCGCGCACCTGCGCCGCGGCACTGCCCACCCATCCCTTTCGGCGACATCCACCTGGACGACCCGGCCGACGCGACCACTCCCGTCGTAGTGGTCTCGGCGGGTGTCGGCGGCACCCCGATGACGGGCATGCCGGCCCACCTCGCCGCGCTGCGCTCCCCGCGCCCGGTCCTGGTCCCGCACGCCGACCGCTCCCTGTCCGAGCACGCCCTGCGCTCCGGGACACGCGAGCTGGTCGGTCAACTGCCGGTCGCTCGCGCGGAGTTCTGGTACGAGCAGCCGGGATCGGAAGAACCCGCCACCCACACGGGCCTGATGGGCCTCGACGGCGTCGAACTCCCCGCGGACGCCACGGTGTTCCTGTGCGGCCCGCTGCCCTTCATGCGCACGGTCCGCGCACAGCTCGTCGAGGCCGGGATTCCTGCCCGCCGTATCCGCTACGAGGTCTTCGGCCCCGACCTGTGGCTGCCGGGCCCGACTGCCTGAACGGGCTCGGGTCCGCGCCCGCGGCCCGATCCGCCGGACGGCCCTCGACCTGCGCGGGCCGTCCGGTCCGCGCAGGTGACCAATGGCCCACTGACGGCCCCCGGTCCGGGAGGGAAGCGTGGGGTGTGCGGTTTCCGATCGACGTGTGAGAGACGAGGAGTTGGGCCATGGCGAAGGCGTATCTGGTGGGCGGGGGCATCGCGTCGCTCGCCGCGGCCGCGTTCCTGATCCGCGACGGCGGCTTCCAGGGGACGGACATCCACCTCTTCGAGGCACAGCGGCAGCTCGGCGGCAGCCTGGACGCGGGCGGCACTCCGGAAGCCGGCTACTCCATGCGCGGCGGGCGGATGTTCGAGGCGGAGTTCCGCTGCACGTACGACCTGCTGTCCGGCATCCCCTCGCTGGACGACCCCTCGGTGTCGGTGACGGAGGAGATCCTGGCCGGGCACGAGGAGTTCGGCTGGGACGACGTATCGCGGCTCGTCGACGGCAAGGGGCAGATCCTCGACACGTCCTCGATGGGGTTCTCCGAGCGCGACCGGCTGGAGCTGGTCCGCTGTCTGGCGGCACCCGAGGGCCACCTGGACGGCCAACGGATCACGGACTGCTTCGGCGAGCACTTCTTCACCACCAACTTCTGGTTCATGTGGTGCACCACGTTCGCCTTCCAGCCCTGGCACAGCGCGATCGAGTTCCGCCGCTATCTGCGCCGCTTCATCCACCTCTTCCCCGAGTTCGCCTCCATGTCGGGCATCCATCGCACCCGCTACAACCAGTACGACTCCATCGTGCGGCCCCTGACGGCCTGGCTGCGCGAGCGCGGCGTCGTCGTCCACACCGCGACCCGGGTCACCGACCTCGGCTTCGCACCGGGACAGCACAGCGGCACGGTCGAGACGCTCCACATCACCCGGGCCGGGCGCGAGGAGAAGATCTCCGTGGCCCCCGAGGACCTCGTGCTGGTCACCAACGGCTCGATGACGGACGCCTCCAGCCTCGGCACCCACACCGCTCCTCCGCCGCCGGCGCCGGGCCGTTCGGACGCCTGGCTGCTGTGGCACCGACTGGCGCGCGGACGCGATGAGTTCGGCAACCCGGCCGCCTTCGACAAGCATGTCAAGGAGTCCCGCTGGGAGTCGTTCACCGTCACCGCCAAGGACCCCGCCTTCCTCGACGCGCTCGCGGAGTTCAGCGGGCGCGAGACCGGCCGGGGCGGCCTGATGACCTTCACCGAGTCCAACTGGCTGCTGTCCATAGTGGCCCAGCGCCAGCCGGTCTACCGCGAGCAGCCCGAGGGCGTCTCGGTGTGGTGGGGCTACGGGCTGTTCCCGGGCCGTGCGGGCAACCACATCCCCAAGCCGATGACGATGTGCTCCGGCCGGGAGATCCTCGAAGAGGTCCTGTACCACCTGCGCTTCGAGGGGGAGCTCGCGGACCGCGTCCTGGCGACCTCCACGGTCGTGCCGTGCGTGATGCCGTACATCACCAGCCAGTTCCTGGCCCGCCGCCGCGAGGACCGGCCGCACGTGGTGCCCGAGGGATCGGTGAACCTCGCCTTCGTCGGACAGTTCGCCGAGGTACCCGACGACGTCGTCTTCACCGTCGAGTACTCGGTGCGCACCGCCTGGACGGCCGTGTCCCGGCTCCTGCACCTGGACCGGCAGCCTCCGGCGGTCTACAAGGGCCACCACGACCCGCGGGTGCTGGCGGCCGCTCTGGAGACCATGCACCGGCGGTGAAGGGGCGGGTCCCAAAAAACTGATCGAAACCCTGTCTCCGGGCCGGGGACGCGTTAGCCTCGTCTTCCCTCAGGGGGCGAACTGACATACGACGAACATCACTTCGGGGGATCAGTGTCAGAAGACCGGCCGGTGGCACCGGACCCGGCGCCGGACGACGCCGCCGCGCTGCGGCAGTCCGGCGCCGCGCCCCTGCACTCGGGCGACCCGCGCCGCATCGGCCCCTATGTACCGCTGGCCCTGCTCGGCAGCGGCGGCATGGGCCGGGTCTACCTCGCCCGTCCCGAGGACGGCGGCCCCGGCCTCGTCGCGGCGAAGGTGATCAGGCCGGAGTACGCGGACGACCCCGGATTCCGGCGCCGGTTCGAGCGCGAGGCGTCGGTGCACGACCTGGTCCGCACACCGCACACTCCGAGGCTCTGCGGCACGGGCTTCGAGGACCGACTTCTGTGGATGGCCACCGAGTACCTCCCGGGCCTCGATCTGGCGGACGCCGTACGTGAGGACGGGGCTCTGGCGACCGCCGCCGTGTGGCGGCTGGTGGCGGAGCTCGGGCGGGCGCTCGCCGACCTCGCCGCGGCCGGGATCGTGCACCGGGATCTGAAGCCGTCCAATGTGCTGCTGTCCGTCCAGGGCGCCCATGTGATCGACTTCGGCCTGTCGAAGGCCGTGGACGCGAGCGCCCTGACCGGTACCGGCAACCGGGTGGGCACCCCGGCGTACATGTCACCGGAACACCTGAGGACGGGCACCTGCGGACCGGAGTCGGACGTGTTCTCGCTCGGCGCGACGCTGGTCTACGCGGCGACCGGTCAGGCCCCGTTCGGCGACGGCACCGGTGTCGACGTGATGCATCGGGTGGCCTTCGAGGAGCCCAACGCGGAGCTGCTCGGCGCGGTCGCTGCGGCGGATCCGGAGCTCGCCGCCCTGCTGTCCGTCTGCCTGGCCAAGGAACCGGAGCGTCGGCCCGCTCCGCGGGAGCTGGTCGACGCGGCCTCGGCCCGCGCCCAAGTGACCGACTGGCCCGAGCCGTTGGCGGGCAGGGTGCTGACCCGGCAACGGGCGTACGAGGTGCTCGACCGCCTCCCGGTCGACAGGACCCCCCGCCTGCGCTCGACGGACGACGGGCCGACGGCGGCACCCCCACCGCCGACCGGGCAGGCGGACCGGCCCGCCGTGCCCGCGGCCGTACTCCCTGCGGAGACGGCGGCGACGGCACAGCCGCCGGAGCGGTTAGCCGCGGACGGCGCCCGCGGCCGCACGCGGGCCCGAAGAAAGCCACTCCTCGTCGTCGCCGTGGGAGTGGTCCTCTGTGCGACGGCCGCGGGCGTCCTCGCCCTCGCCCGCCCGGACCACTCCGCGTCGGCCGCGTCTCCGGGGACGGGAACGACGCGTGACGACTCCCTGCCCGGCATCACCGTCTCGGCGATTCCAGGGGCCTCCGGCCCGTCGTCCGCGTCCGGCAAGAGCGTCGACGGCGCGGCGAGGGCCGCCGACTCCCCCACCCCGTCCACCCCGTCCGCCCCGCCCGTCTCCGGCTCGGCCGACCCCCACGGGGGCGGTTCTCCCGGGGCTCCGGCCACCGGGCCGAGCGCATCCAGCGGGACGACCGTGCCCTCCGCGGGAGTCTCCTCCGAGCCCGCGGCCCCGCCCTGGATCTCCGACTGCACCTACTACTCCGGCAGCGGCCGCACCCGTGAGGGCGACAGCGGCAACCGCGTCCTGCAGGTGCAGTGCATGCTGACGAAACGCGGATACGACGTGGGCGGTTCGGGCGTGGACGGCGAGTTCGGTCCCGACACCACGGCCGCCGTGGAGAGCTTCCAGAGCGACAAGGGGCTGAAGGCCAACGGCGTCGTACGCCGGGGCACCTGGGCCGCGCTGCGCGAAACCGACTGAGCGCGTGATCGATACCACAATCGAGACGATGTCGTTTCGATAGCGACGGGACTAGGCTGGCCCACACGTGAACGAAACGGTTTCGTTCAGGGGAGAAGCACGCCATGACCTCCGTACTCGTCGTCCATGACCAGTCCCTGCAGCGCCTCGGCCTCCGTATGCTCCTCGCGGCCGAACCCGATCTGACCGTCGTCGGCGAGGCGACGACCCCCTTCGAGGCCACCGACATGAGCGCCGGCCTCCGGCCCGACGTCGTCCTCATGGGCGGCCGCGTCTCCGACGCGGACGGCATCCAGGCCATCCGCCACATCAGCCGCCCCACCGTGCCGGGAGAGCGCCGGCCGCGGATCCTCGTCCTGACGCCCACCAGCAGCGAGGCCTACGCCTCCGCCGCCCTGCGCGCCGGTGCCGGCGGCTTCCTCCCGCAGGAGGCCACCCCCGAGGAACTGATCGCCGCCGTCAGGGTCGTGGCCGCCGGGGACGCGGTCATCACGCCCACCCTGACGCGCGCGCTCATCGAGACCGTCCGACAGGAGCAGCCGGTCCCCCGTCCCACCCGGGCCGTCGACCTCGGCACGCTCACCGGACGTGAACGCGACATCCTCGCCGCCGTGGCCTCCGGCTGGTCGAACGCCGAGATCGGCCGGCGGCTGTCCATCGCACCGACCACCGTGAAGTCCCACGTCAGCCATATCCTGGCCAAGATCGGCGCCCGTGCCCGTGTGCAGGCGGTGGTCTTCGCCTACGAGTCGGGGCTGGTACGCCCGGCGGCCTGACACGGACACGACCGGCGGGCAGCGCCCCGCCGGTCGTGTCGATCAGCCGCGGATCACTTCTGGACGGGCTTCCCCCGGCCCCAGGCCCACGCCAGCCGGTCGGCGCCGGACTGGTTCGTCGTGACCAGCCAGGGCCTCGCGGCGTCGCCGGTCAGCTTCTGGATCGAGTACGTGTCGTCCGTGCGCAGGCCCGGCCAGTACACGGAGCCCATACCGAGCGCGCGGGCGGTGTCGGTCTCGGCCTGGATGAAGTTGACGGAGTTGTCGTCCGGCGTCGGCTTGTCGTAGTCGAGGCCCGTGGTCATCGGGGCACCGAACTCGTCGATGACCGTGCGGCTCGCGCAGTCGCCGATGCGGTCCTTGAGGTCGGTCACCCACTGGTCGTAGGTGGCGTACGACTTCCAGAAGCCGTAGTGGTGCAGGGAGAGGTAGGTGCCCTTCAGGCGCGGGTCGGCGCAGACCGAGGTGACGTGGTCGTTGTAGCCGGCACCGCTGACGAAGACGCGGTTGCGGGGGACGGACGGGTAGGTCGCGAGCCACTTCGCGGCGATGTCGGCCCACTGGGCGTCGGTGTAGCCGTGCGGCTCGTTCATCGGCTCGAAGTAGACCTTCGGGTCGTGCTTGTAGGCCTTGACCACGGTGTTCCACATCGGCCAGTACGTCGACTCGTCGTCGATGAAGCCGTCCTTCTGGTCGCCCGTGCCCTCCCAGTAGGACAGGATGACCTTGAAGCCGCGGTCCGAGGCCGCGTCGACGACCCCGCGGTACGACTTCCAGTACGCGCCGTTGACCGTGTAGGGGTTGATGGGCAGCCGGACGGTGTTGGCCCCCAGGTTGGCGCGGAACGCCGAGATGATGCGGGTCGCCTTGGCGTACGTCTGGGCGTAGCTGTCGGAGGTCGACAGGCCCGACAGCTGGAGATAGTCGTTGGCGTAGTTGTCGCGCGGGTCGGCCCAGTTGACACCCTTGAACTGGGTCGTGCCGGTCGGCGCGGCGGAGGCTGGGCTGCCGGCCAGGGTCGCACCGCTGACCGCGGCGATCGCGACCGCCACACAGGTGGCGCGCAGCCCGGAGGTGAGGCGGTTTCTGGCGGGGGTCTTGCGCATCGACGTGCCCTTTCAAGAGGTGGCGGCTCGGCGCTCCGCATGTTTACGTAAACATCGCGTACCGTCGGAGGGGATGTTTACGTAAACTCGGCGGCGCCGGAATCGTGGCATCCGCCTCAGCGGCAGTCAAGGTTTCTCACGCGTAACATCCCGCGCATCGCGCAACAGGCCGCGCGGGCCGGGCCAAGGAGGCACCAGTGGTGGAACGGGGCGGTTCCGGTGTACCCGGCGGACGCCGCAAGCAGCGGGTGTCCATGGCCGATGTCGCCAAGCTCGCCGGTGTCTCGTCCCAGACGGTCTCCCGGGTCTCCAACGGCCATGCCGGGGTGATCGCTTCGACCCGGGAGCAGGTGCTCGCCGCGATGCGGGAGCTGGGCTATCGCCCCAACAGCGCGGCGCGTGCCCTGCGTTACGGCCAGTTCAACACCATCGGAGTGATCCTGTTCAGCCTGTCCTCGACGGGCAACAGCCGCACGGTCGAGGCGATCGCGACGCACGCGGCGGCCGAGGGGTACGCGATCACCCTGATCCCGATCGACGTGCCGACCCAGGACAACGTGCTGGGAGCCTTCACCCGCATGGGCGAGCTGGCCGTCGACGCGGTGATCGTCATCATGGAGATCCATCTCCTGGACACCGGCACGGTCCAACTCCCGCCCGGCGTCCATGTCGTGGTCGTCGACTCCGACGCCGGCGACCGCCACAGCGTGGTCGACACCGCCCAGGCCGACGGCGCCCGCAAGGCGGTACGGCATCTGCTGGACCTGGGGCACCGGACGGTGTGGCATGTCACCGGACCCGAGTCGTCGTACGCCGGTCAGCGCCGAACTCAGGCCTGGCGCAGGGTCCTTGAGGAGGCGGGGCGTCCCGTGCCGCCGCCGCTGCACGGCGACTGGTCGGCCGAGTCGGGCTACGCGGCCGGCCTCACGCTCGCCGAACAGCCGGACTGCACCGCGGTGTTCGCCGCCAACGACCAGATGGCGCTCGGCCTGCTGCGCGCCTTCCACGAACGCGGATGTGACGTCCCCGGGGACGTCAGTGTGGTCGGCTTCGACGACATCCCGGACGCGGCGTACTTCGTGCCGCCGCTCACCACGGTCCACCAGGACTTCGCGGAGGTGGGCCGACGCTGTGTCGAGAAGGCGCTGCACCAGATCCGCACCGGCGGCGACTCCCGCCCCGGCACCGATCTCGTCCCGGTCAGCCTGGCTATCCGGCGGAGCACGGCCCCGCCGAGGAGCTGACGTCACCCGGCCCACGCCGCCGGCGCCTCGACGCGACGCATCACCTCGCGGCAGGGGTCGATCGAGGTCGGCGGGGTCGCGGACCTGTGCGTCCCGGACCGGCCGCTGCTCGGCCTGGATCGGGGTGATCGACCTGGGGCCGGGCGTCGGGAAGGCGGGCGGACGGATCGTGGCGGTGGGGACGCCGGAGGAGGTGGCGGGGGGCAGGGAACGCCACGGCGCCGAATCCGACGCAGGCGTTGCGGCCCGGCAGGCGCTGAGGCCGACCCTCACCTGCGTTCACTCGCGGACGCGCGCCGCGCGCACGAACAGCCCGTCAAGCCGCCGCTTCCGCTTGCGACCTGGCGTCACGCACTCCCCTCAGCGCGCCGGCCCAGGCGATCACCTGGTCGAGCATGCCGTGGACGGCGGCCTCGAAGCCGTCCTGCGGGACGAAGGTGCCGGTCGAGAACGTGGGGATCAGGGGGACAGCGGGCTGGGCGCGGACCGTGGCCACCTGAAGCTCGGCGAGCACGAGCCGCAGCGCCTCGGCGGCCCGGACGCCGGCCGCCCAACCGCCGTAGCTGACGACGCCGGCGGCCTTGTCGTTCCACTCCCGGTAGACGTAGTCCAGCGCGTTCTTGAGCGCTCCGGGGAAGGAGTGGTTGTACTCCGGGACCAGGAAGACATAGCCGTCGAAGCCGTCGATCAGTTCGGCCCAGGCGCGGGTGTGCGCGTGCTCGTACTGCCGGAGGTTCGGATTGCCGCCCTCGTCGAGGTTGCCGAGGCGGTGCTGGGCGAGGTCGATCAGCTCGTAGTCGGCGCCGCCGTAGGTGCGCGCCGTGTCGAGCACCCAGGAGGCGATCTGCTCGCCTCGACGTCCGGGTCGCGTGCTGCCGAGGATGATGCCGATGCGGAGTGTCATGGGTGCCCTTTCGAGAGAGTTGACGCATCAACTCTACGAAGGGCGAGTTGATGCGTCAACTCACCCGCCCGGTATGCTTCCCGCCATGGCCGAGACCACCACCCTGGAACCCGACGAATGGGAGTTCTGGGACACCTGGATGCGCGCGCAGCGCCTGCTCGCCCGGGAGTTGGAGCGTGACCTGCAGCGTGACTGCGGTATCTCGAAGGCCGAGTTCAGCGTGCTGGTGACGCTGACGAAGGCGTCCGGTCGCGAGCTGCGCGTCGGTGAGCTGGCGGAGTCGCTCGCGTGGGAGAAGAGCCGGGTCTCGCACCAGTTGACACGCATGGAGAACCGCGGCCTCGTGGAGCCGGTTCAGAGCGGGGCCGGCGGCCGGCGCACCGGGGTCCGACTGACCGCCAAGGGCCGCCTGGCCGCCGAGGGCGCCGTCCTCGGTCACGCGGGCAACATCCGCCGCCACTTCCTCGACCACCTCACGCCCGCACAGGCGGCGGTCATCCGGGCGTGGAGCGAGCAGACGGTCGACCGCATCGAGAGTGGATCTTGAGCACGTAGCCGACGGCGGCGCCGTCAGGTCCCGGCTCGTTGTTCGTCCCGCCTCGCCGAGGCGATCACCGCGGAGACAACGGTGGTCGCGGCGAGGGTCCCCATCATGACCATCCCTACGCCGACCATGTACAGGCCGCCGACATCGTCCGACCAGTCGCAGGAGGCGGCGACGGTCAGGCCGGCGTTGGTGCCGGTGTGCTGGGCGGCGTTCCGGCGCCATGTCGTGGGTGCTGTGGAGCGCATGTACTCAGCTCCGACCGAGTACGGGAGCCGCGTCAGAAGGGTCCCGGCCTGAGCGGTCGGGACCCTCGTCGCATGCCGGTTGCTACGGCGTCACGACCTTGCCGCCGAACGTCACCGCCAAGCTGCCGTCCGAGGCGAAGGACCAGCCCAGGGCGCCGGAGTACGAGGAGCAGCGGGAGCCGTTCGTACCGGTCCAGAACTGGTTGGTGCTGTCGGCGTCGCCGACCGTCTTGTCGTTGGAGCCGGAGACGGCGAAGCGGCACGAGGTGTTGGTACGGAAGACCGACGTGCCCGCGTCGAAGGAGAAGTTGCGTTCCGCGTTGTCGATGCTCGCGTTGTTCGAGATCGCCATCGTGCCGGGGTTGCTGTTGTACGTGAACCCGTGGTGGCCGTTGCGGTAGGCGATGCTGTGCCGGACGACGTGGTTGACCGCGATGTCGTCGCCGCCGAGCTTGTAGCCGTTGCGGTCGCCGTTGGAGTTCACGGTGCCGTCACTGAGCGTGCCATTGGTGTAGGAGAGCGAGTACTCGATGGTCACGGGCCCGATCGCGCCCGTGTCGGTCTTGGTGTAGAGGTCCCAGCCGTCGTCGATGTTGTTGTGCGAGACGTCGTAGCGGAACACGTTCCCGGTGCCCGTCGTCAGCTTCGAGGCGAACCCGTCCGCGTCCTCCCCGTCGGAGTCCGCGTTGTCGTGCGACTCGGAACTGACGATCAGGTTGTTCGACGGCCACTGCGAGCTGGGCGTGCTGGAGGAGATACGGCCCAACTGCAGCCCCGTGTCACGGTTGTACGCCGTCACCACCCGCTCCACGACGTTGTTGCTGCCGCCGACGTAGATGCCGTTGTCGCCGGCGTGCTGGACGGTGATGCCGTAGAGGTGCCAGTAGTCGGCGTTGAGCTGGATGCCTCGGTTCGACGAACTCTCGCTCTGCGCCGAGAAGTTGAGCACCGGTGTCTCGCCCGGGTAGGCGGTCACCGTGGTACGGGCGCTCGACGTGCCGTTGCTGCCCGCCGGGATCGTGACCGTCGACGAGTAGCTGTACGTCCCGCCGCGCAGATAGATCGTGCCGCCCGAGGCGATACGGCTGATCGCCGTGGCGAGTGTGGTCGGGGCGGACTGTGTGCCGGCCGCGCTGTCGGTGCCGCTGGGCGACACATACTGCGTGCTGCTCGCGGCCTGGGCCGGCGTGCCCGAGAGTGCGACGAGCGCGCCGGCCAACAGGCTGACCGACGCGAGGATGGATCTCACGTGCATGGGGTGCCTCCGGTTCGTGCGGGACCAGGGGTGCCGTGCAGGAGAAAGCGCTTTCTCACGTTCTCAGACGGGAACGTAAGTGCTTGCTATGAACGCGTCAATAGCCGGGTTCTTGATTCTTATTCACGAACATGAACAAGGGTGGGCTTGTCGAGGAGGCCGGCGACGAGGTCGCGCGGCAGGCCGTGGGTGTCGTGGAGGTAGCCGTAGTCCTCGTCGCGCAGCGGCCGTTGGAACTCCGGGCGGGACAGGACACGCCGACCGCGTTCCAGGAGCTTCGTGAACCGCCGCTCCTCGCCGAGGAGTTCGTCGCGGATGCCGTCGATGTCAGGCGTCTGACGGAAGTGGTCGAGCGTGTGGCCGAGCAGCTCCGGAGGCAGGTCGGTCAGGGTGCGGGAGGGATCATCGCGCCGGAGGGTGGTGAGGAGGCGGCGGACCAGCCGGCGCAGCACATACCCGCGGCCGGTGTTGGACGGGCGTACGCCGTCGCCGAGGACCACGATGCTCGAGCGAAGGTGGTCGCAGACCCGACGCAGCGACGGCTCGTCGTCCAGGCCCCACAGCGAGGGCAGCGTGCGCAGCCACGGCTCGAACAGGTCCGTGTCGTAGACCGACCGGCGGCCCTGCAGGACGGTCACGAGCCGCTCCAGGCCCATGCCGGTGTCCACACTGGGCCGACTGAGGGGGTGGAGGCTGCCGTCCTCGTGGCGGAGGTGACGCATGTGGACATGGTTCCAGATCTCCACCCAGCGGGGGTCGGTGGTGGGCGTGCCCTGGGGCGGTGTGTCCTCGCCACCGGTCCAGACGAAGATCTCCGAGTCGGGGCCGCACGGTCCGACGGGCCCGTTGGACCACCAGTTGTCCTCCACGGTCCGCTCCACCGGCAGCCCCGACTCCTGCCAGGTGCGCAGGGATTCGAGGTCCGGGCCGACCTGGTCGTCGCCGCCGAAGACGGTGACGTACAACCGCTCCCGCGGGATGCCGAAGCCGTCGCGGAGCAGCTCGTAGCCCCACTTGAGGCTCTGCACATGGCTGTAGTCGCCCAGCGACCACGAGCCGAGCATCTCGAAGACCGTGAGGTGGGTCGGATCGCCGATCTCGTCGAGGTCGGTGGTGCGCAGACAGCGCTGGACGTTGACCAGGCGCCGGCCCTCGGGATGGGGGCGGCCCAGGAGGTGGGGCGTGAGGGGGTGCATGCCGGACGTGGTGAACAGGACCGGGTCCGAGGGAGGGGGCAACAGCGTGCTGCCGGTGACGAGTTGGTGCCCGCGCTCACGGTAGAAGTCGAGGAAGATCCGTACGGTGCGCTCGGTGTCCATGGCGGTGCCCTTCAGGTCGTGGCGACCGGAAAGAACCGCGAGGGCACAGGCGTACGTACGACGAAGTCCCGGCGGTCCGTTTCCGGCCGCCGGGGAATCGTGCTGAGGTCAGGCGTCGGCAGCCGGGGAGCTGGTCGCTCGCGCGGCTGCGGTCCGGGTTCGCCTGGTGACCTCCATGAACGCAACGGTAACGCCGGTCCCCCGGACCGCGCTCGGATTTTCCCGGCGGCTCGGGTCGGCGGACCGGCTCCCGGCCACCAACGCGGCGTGCGTCCAGTCGGGTTGGGCCGTGTCCCCCGGCTGTGCGGCCTGCGCCAGGGAGCGGCGGTCGGGGTGGCTGCCCGCCGGAATGGCCTCCCGTACCTCCACCTCGGCCACGAGCCCCCGCGTCATCGCGACGCGCCATACCGAGGCCAGCAGCGAGTCCTCGCCGATGAAGGCGGGCGCCGTGCTGGCGGAGCCGCCGGCCACCCGATAGCCCAAGTGCACGGGCTGGACGGAGACCTCGGCGTCCAGCGCCGCCTGGAAGACGGCGCGCCGGAAGGTGCCCTGGGCACGGCCGCACCAGGTGCTGCCCTCGGGGAAGACCCCGACGGCCTGCCCGGCGCGCAGGGCGTCGGCGATACGGGCCACGGTGTCGGGAAGGGCCCGCAGCCGGTTGCGGTCGATGAACAGGGCACCGCGGGCGGCCACCGGTCCGGCGACGGGCCAGTCCCGGATGTCGGACTTGGCGAGCATCCGGGCCGGGCGGACCGCGGCGAGCAGCGGGATGTCCAGCCAGGAGATGTGGTTGGCGACCAGCAGCAGCCCGCCTGTCGGCGCGGCGGCGCCGGTGACACGGACCCGGACCCCCGCGGCCCGTACGATCCACCGGCACCACCGCCTCACCCACCCGGCGGGGATCCTCCCGCCGAACGGCGACAGCGCGATCCCGACGAGCATCAGGACCACGACCGCCGCGATCCGCGCCACGGCACGCGGTAGGGCCGTGGCGGACCCCGTCTGCTCGATGCACGCCCTGGGGGTGCAGGGCGCGCTCGGCATCCAGACGCTCATCAGGCCGGGACGAGGGAGAGGAAGTGCCGCAGATAGCGCGCGTTGACCCGGCGCATCGACAGCAGCACGTACAGGTCGGCGACCCCGAAGTCCGGGTCGTGGGCGGGCTCGGCGCACACCCAGGCACCGAGGCGGAGGTAGCCACGGAGCAGGGCCGGAAGCTCGCCGGGTGCGGCCGGGGCGGCGGCGTTCGCAGTCCAGGGCAGCAGCGGCCGTACGCGATACTCCTCCGGAGCCAGGTACTTGGCCCGCACCCGGTCCCAGGTGGCCGAGGCGAGCGCACCGCCGTCGGCCAGCGGGATCGAGCAGCAACCGGCCAGCCACTCGTGCCCGCGGTCCACCATGTAGCGGGCGATGCCGGCCCAGATGAGGCCGATGACGGCGCCGTCGCGGTGGTCGGGGTGCACGCAGGAGCGGCCGACCTCCACGAGGCCGGGGCGGATCGCGTCGAGCGCGGTCAGGTCGAACTCGCCCTCGGAGTACAGCCGTCCGGCGACGGCGGCCCGCTCCGGCGGCAGCAGCCGGTACGTCCCGACGACCTGGCCGGTCATCTCCTCGCGCACCAGCAGGTGGTCGCAGTAGGCGTCGAAGGCGTCGATGTCGTAGCCCGGCTGGGGGGTGGTCAGCAGGGCGCCCATCTCCCCGGCGAACACCTCGTGCCGCAGCCGCTGCGCGGCACGCACGTCGGCCTCGTCGCGGGCGAGGGAGACGGAGTAGCGGGTGGGGGCGGCGGGCTGAGCGGGGCGGTCGAGGGTGGTGGTGCCGGTCATGGCTCTCTCCTGGTCACGCGCCGGTTCGGGGACGGTGGCGGTACACCTGTTTCTTCCGATGCCGGTTGGCGTGCGCGTGTCCGGTGCCAGGAGAGCGGATGTGCGCTGATTGAACGGCTCGCCCCGCACATGCGAGACGGGGCCGGGGAGCACCCTCCCGACCCCGCCCGTCCGCACGATTTCGGCGAACGTTCACGGTGCTACCGCTTCGCGACCTTCCGCGTAGCCCGCAGCCACTCCTTGTTCATACTCGTAATGGAGACCAGCGGAATCCCCTTCGGGCAGGCGGTCGCACACTCCCCCGTCAACGTGCAGCCACCGAACCCCTCTGCGTCCATCTGCGCCACCATGTCCAGCACCCGCGTCTCCCGCTCAGGCGCCCCCTGAGGCAGCACATTCAAGTGATTGACCTTGGCCGACGTGAACAACATCGCCGCCCCGTTGGGACACGCCGCCACACACGCCCCGCACCCGATGCACTCCGCGTGCTCGAAGGCGAAATCGGCGTCCGGCTTGGGCACCGGCGCCGCATGCGCCTCCGGCGCGGCCCCGGTGGGCGCGGTGATGTACCCCCCGGCCTGGATGATCCGGTCGAACGCCGACCGGTCGACGACCAGATCCTTGATCACCGGAAACGCCGACGCCCGCCACGGCTCGACGTCGATCGTGTCGCCGTCCTTGAAGGACCGCATGTGCAGCTGACAGGTCGTCGTCCGCTCCGGCCCGTGCGCATCCCCGTTGATTACCAGGGAACACGCACCGCAGATGCCCTCGCGGCAGTCGTGGTCGAAGGCCACCGGATCCTCACCGCGCAGGATGAGCTCCTCGTTGAGCGTGTCGAGCATCTCCAGGAACGACATGTCGGAGGAGATGCCGTCCACCTCGTACGTGGACATGGCGCCGTCGGCGTCGGCGTTCTTCTGCCGCCAGACGCGCAGGGTGAGCTTCATGCGTAGCTCCGCTGAGTGGGATGGACGTACTCGAAGACCAGGTCTTCCTTGTGCAGGGTCGGAGCCTCACCGGTGGCGGTGAACTCCCAGGCCGCCGCGTAGGCGAACTCGTCGTCCCTGCGGGCGGCTTCGCCGTCCGGCGTCTGCGACTCCTCGCGGAAGTGCCCGCCGCAGGACTCGGCCCGGTGCAGCGCGTCGAGGCACATCAGCTCGGCGAGCTCCAGATAGTCGACGATGCGGTTGGCCTTCTCCAGCGACTGGTTGAACTCCTCACCGGTGCCGGGGACCTTGATCCGCCGCCAGAACTCCTCACGGATCTGCGGGATGCGCTCAAGTGCCTTGCGCAGACCGGCATCCGTCCGTGCCATGCCGCAGAACTCCCACATCAACTCGCCGACTTCACGGTGGAAGGAGTCCGGGGTGCGGTCGCCGTCGACGGAGAGGAGCAGGTTGATCCGGTCCTCCGTCTCGGCCAGCACCTCCTGCACGACCGGGTGTTGGTCGGTCACCTCGCCCAGGTGCGGGTTGCGGGCGAGGTAGTCGTTGATGGTCGCCGGCAGCACGAAGTAGCCGTCGGCCAGCCCCTGCATCAGCGCGGAGGCGCCCAGCCGGTTCGCCCCGTGGTCGGAGAAGTTGGCCTCGCCGATCGCGAACAGGCCGGGGACGGTGGTCTGCAGGTCGTAGTCGACCCACAGCCCGCCCATCGTGTAGTGCACGGCCGGGTAGATCCGCATCGGCACCTCGTACGGATCCTCGTCGGTGATCCGCTGGTACATGTCGAAGAGGTTGCCGTACTTGGCCTCGACGGCCCCCCGCCCCATCCGCTCGATGGCGTCGGCGAAGTCGAGGTAGACGCCCTGACCGCCCGGCCCCACTCCCCTGCCCTCGTCGCACACGTTCTTCGCGGCGCGGGAGGCGATGTCGCGCGGGACCAGGTTGCCGAAGGACGGGTAGATGCGCTCCAGGTAGTAGTCGCGCTCGTCCTCGGGGATCCTGTTCGGCGGACGGTCGTCGCCCTTGGCCCTGGGCACCCAGATCCGGCCGTCGTTGCGGAGCGACTCACTCATCAGCGTCAGCTTCGACTGGTGCTCGCCGGTGCGCGGGATGCAGGTCGGATGGATCTGCGTGAAGCAGGGGTTGGCGAAGAAGGCGCCGCGCCGGTGGGCCCGCCAGATGGCGGTGGCGTTGGAGTTCATGGCGTTCGTCGACAGGTAGAAGACGTTTCCGTAACCACCGCTCGCCAGTACGACGGCGTCCGCGAAGTAGGTGTCGATCTTCCCGGTGATCAGGTCTCGGGCGACGATCCCGCGCGCCCGCCCGTCGACGACGATCAGATCGAGCATCTCCGTACGCGGGTGCATCTCGATGTTCCCCGCGGCGATCTGCCTGCTGAGGGCCTGGTAGGCGCCCAGCAGCAGCTGCTGACCCGTCTGGCCGCGGGCGTAGAAGGTCCGCGAGACCTGGACGCCGCCGAAGGAACGGGTGTCGAGCAGACCGCCGTACTCCCGTGCGAACGGCACGCCCTGCGCCACGCACTGGTCGATGATCTCCACCGAGATCTGCGCGAGCCGGTGGACGTTGGACTCCCGTGCCCGGAAGTCGCCGCCCTTGACGGTGTCGTAGAACAGCCGGTGGATGGAGTCGCCGTCGTTGCGGTAGTTCTTGGCCGCGTTGATGCCGCCCTGTGCGGCGATGGAGTGGGCGCGGCGCGGGGAGTCCTGGTAGCAGAACTGGACGACGTGGTAGCCCTGTTCGGCGAGGGTGGCGCCGGCGGAGCCGCCGGCGAGGCCGGTGCCGACGACGATGACCGTGTGCTTGCGCCGGTTGGCCGGGTTGACCAGCTTGGCCTCGAAACGGCGCTTGTCCCAGCGCTCGTTGACGGGGCCCGAGGGGGCCTTGGGGTCGGTGACCGGTTCGCCGGTGACGTATTCGGTGTAGGTCATGTCAGCTCACCACTCCGGTCATGACGCCCACGGGGACGGCGATGAAGCCGGCCGTGAGCAGCAGTGCGAGGACGTTGCCGATGGTCTTCAGGGCGCGGTCGCGGGTGTGGCTGCCGACGCCGAGGGTCTGGGCGGCGCTCCAGAAGCCGTGCCGGACGTGCAGGCCGAGGGCGAGCATCGCGACGATGTAGATGACGTTGCCGTACCAGGTGGAGAAGGTGTCCACGACGTTCTGGTACGGGTGCCCCTCCTGGAAGCCGCCCGAGTGCACGGTGCCCGTCGTCAGGTCGAGGAGGTGCCACACGATGAACAGGCCGAGGATGATCCCTCCCCAGCGCATGGTGCGGGTCGCGTAGCTCGCCCGCGGCTTCCTGTGCACGTACTTGCTGGGCCGTGCCCTGATGTCGCGGCGGCTGAGCTGGTACGCGGACGTGGCGTGGGCGACGACCGCGACCACCAGCACGACGCGGATGAGCCAGAGCGTCCACTCGTAGTGCATGAACGGTTCGCCGATGGTGCGCAGCCAGTGGGCGTAGTGGTTGAACTCGCCCGCGCCGAAGAAGATCTTCAGGTTGCCGATCATGTGGACGACCAGGTACAGCAGCATGATCACGCCGCTGACGGCCATCACCGTCTTCTTGCCGACGGTGCTGTCCCACACGGTGCGCGCCATGGACGGCCGTCGGTCCGTCCGCGTTGCCAGAGCCATGGGTCAGGACGCTAGGGCCGAACGGCCCCATCGGTCCAAGACATGGTCCGGCTTGATTCGATAGACTACGACTATCGTGGAAGGATGCAGTTCCAGCAGCTCCAGTACTTCGTGGCGGTCGCCGAGACCCGGCACTTCACCCGGGCCGCCGATCTGGTCCATGTCGCCCAGCCGTCCCTGTCCCAGCAGATCAAGGCGCTGGAGCGGGAGCTGGGGGCCGATCTGTTCCTGCGGGCGCGCGGCAACATCACGCTCACCGACGCGGGCGAGGCCCTGCTGCCCCTGGCACGCCGCATCCTGGCCGACGCGGACACGGCGCGGCACGAGGTGCAGGAGCTGGTGCAACTGCGCAGTGGGCGGGTGCGGTTGGGGGCGACGCCGAGTCTGTGCACCGGCCTGCTGCCGGACGTACTACGCGCCTTCCACGACCGCTATCCCGGCATCCGGCTACTGATCGAGGAGGGCGGGTCGCACGATCTCGTACGGGAGCTGGCACGAGGTGCGCTCGATCTGGCGCTCGTCGTCCTGCCGCTGCCCACGCCGGCGCCGGCGCTGACGACGGTGGAGCTGCTGCGTGAGGACCTGGTCGTGGTGTCCTCACCGGAGGCGCTCGCGCCGGGTGGCCCGGGCCGGCGCACGGTTCGCGTCTCCGACCTGGAGGGCGAACGCCTGGTGATGTTCCGGCACGGCTACGACCTGCGTGAACTGACCGTCGCCGCCTGCCGCGCCGAGGGCTTCGAGCCCGACTTCGCGGTGGAGGGCGGGGAGATGGACGCGGTGCTCGGCTTCGTGCGGGCGGGGCTGGGCGTAGCGGTCGTACCACGGATGGTGGCGGCTCGCTCGGGACGGGGGCTGCGAGTGACACCGCTGACCCGTCCTGGACTGCACCGCACCATCGCGCTGGCCCACCGCAGCGATGTGGCCCCGCCGCGCGCGGCACGGGAGTTGCAGCGGATGCTGCTGGAGCGCTGAGCCGCCGTAGCATGGGGCTCTCCGGTGCGGGGGTGGACATGCGAATTCGTGTGGCGGGCGCGGGGCTGATGGCGCTGTTGCTGGCCGGATGTTCGGGTGCGGGGGACACACCCTCCGCCTCGGGGCATACGACGGTCTCGTCGCCGGCCGCACCGACCGCACCGCTCAGCGCCTCCCCCGTGTCGGGCCCCTGGCGACCGTGGACCGTGCCGCTGTCGGCACAAGAAGCGCGCGGCACCTGCGATGTGACGACTCATCAGGTCGTGTGCGCCGGCACCGCGGGCGCTCTTGTCGGCCGGTCCCGGGCCACCGGAGAGGTCAACTGGGCGGTCCCCGGAAGCGGCGGCAAGGGCAAGAGCGCGGGACTCGTCGTCGACGCGGCGGACGAGCGGGCCGTGACAGGTGTCGGGGACGTGATAAGCGCCGCCAGCCTTCGTACGGGCGCGGCGGCTTGGACACGCCGGCTGGCCGACGGCAGTACCGCCGACGCTCTGAAATCCGCCGACGGCACCGTCTACGTCCTCGAAACGCAGGCCAATGCCTCCCGGAACGTCGCGCTCGGCGCCTTCCGCGCCTCCGACGGCAAGCTCCTGTGGCACCGCACGCTCGACGCGGACACCTCAGGAGGCCTCGCCGCCTTCGACGGCCGTGTCTACACCACCGACGGCACCCGGGTCACCGCCCGCGACGCCGACACCGGGGAGGCACTGGCGACCACTCCCGAGGGCACCGAGTGCCCGGCGCTCATCTCGGGCAGGCGCTACCTGGTGTGCACCGGCAGCCCGATCTCCGCCGGGGACGTCTTCCCGCCGTTGCGACGCCTTGACCCGGGCACGCTCAAGCCGCTGCCGACGCCCGAGGACTCGGGGGACAAGCCGGAGCGTGGGCTGATCTCGTCCGACGGCGTGCTGGTGCTGTTCGAGGACAGCGCGGAGGATCCGGGCGCCGGCTACTGGAACGCGTACGACCTCGTCCACGGGCGCAAGCTGTGGGGCTACTACACGACGACCGAGGAAGCCGCCCTGGCCGACGGCCGGTTCGTGACCTTCACCCCGGTCAACGACACGGCCGTCAGGGGGCGCGTGATCACGATCGACCTGCACGCGGGCCCGAAGGCCACGGGAAGCGCCGCGCCGCGCATGTCCGCACCGTATCCGCAGACGAGGGACGGCGAGTACCCCCGGCTCGCGGTACCGGGTGGCGACTCGGGCCATGTGATCGTCCGGGCCTACACGCACCGCTCGCTGCGCTCGATCCCGCTCCCCTGAGGCTCGCCCGACGAGGGTCAGCCCGTCGCGTCCACCAGCGCCAGCTCGTGCAGCCGATCCGGTGGGCCCGGCCTCGCGTAGTACCAGCCCTGAGCCGTGTCGCAGCCCAGTATCCGCAGCTGTTCGGCCTGGGCGCCCGTTTCCACGCCCTCCACCGTTACCGCGAGGTTCAGGCTGTGGGCCAGGGAGACGATTCCCTCGACGATCTTGAGGTCCACCGGGTCGGCCGGGAACTGTTGCATGCTCTGGGTGAAGGAGCGGTCCAGTTTGAGGATGCTGACCGGGAGGCGGCGGAGGTTCGCCAGGTTCGAGTAGCCGGTGCCGAAGTCGTCGAGGGCGATGTCGACGCCCATCTCGGCCAGGCGGCGCAGGGGCTTCAGGAGGTCGTCGTCGGCACCGATGAGGGCCGATTCGGTGACCTCCAGGCACAGTGCGTCCGGCTCGACTCCCGCGCGCTCCAGGATGTCGACCGTGTCCTGGACCAGGCCGGGGTGAGTGAGCTGGCAGGGCGAGAGGTTGACGTTGATGCGGAGGGGGCCCGCGTCGTCGTACCGTTCTCGCCACTCGCGGGCCTGGCGGACCGACTGCTCCAGGACCCAACGGCCGAGCGGCACGATCAGGCCGGTGTGTTCGGCGAGCGGGATGAAGCGGTCCGGACCGAGGACGCCGTGCTGCGGGTGCAGCCAGCGGACCAGGGCCTCGGCGCCGCGGACACTGCCGTCGCCGAGGTGGACCAGCGGCTGGTACTCGATGAAGAACTCGTTCCGCTCCAGCGCGGCCGGCAGGGCCGTGGTCAGGCCGTGCCGGGTGATGGCGCGGGCGTCGGCCTCCTCGTCGGCTAGCTCGAAGCGGTTGCCGCCGGCCGACTTGGCCCGGTACATGGTGATGTCGGCGCTGCGCAGCACCTCCGCCGGGCTGCGCTCGCCCGCCGGGCCCTCGACGACGCCGATGGAGCCGCGGACGGTGAGCTCACGGCCGTCGATGCTGATCGGCGCGATCAGCGCGCCCATGATCCGGGCGGCGAGCTCGTCGACCTCGCTCTCGGTGTCGGCGCCGGTGGTCAGCGCCACGAACTCGTCGCCGCCGAGCCGGGCGACCATCTCGCCGGGGGCGGTCGCACAGCCCTGCAGCCGGTCGGCGACCTCGACGAGCAGCCGGTCGCCGGCCGCGTGGCCGAGGCTGTCGTTGATGGTCTTGAAGCCGTCGAGGTCGAGGTAGCACAGTCCGAACCGCTGGCCCTCGCCCGCGCCGAGGGCCTTCTCCAGGCGCTCGAAGAAGAAGGTGCGGTTGGGCAGGCCGGTGAGGGCGTCGTGCGTGGCCTCGTAGCGCAGCCGGAGGTTGAGCAGCCGGCGCTCGGTGGTGTCCTCCATGAGGGCGAGCTGGTACTGCGGGTTGCCGTCCGCGTCGCGCAGCAGGGAGACCGTCAGGTTGGTCCACAGGACCGTTCCGTCGGGGCGGTAGAAGGCCTTTTCGACGTGGTAGTGCTCGCGCTCGCCGCGGACCAGCTCGTCGTAGAGCGTCCAGGTCTGGGGGGCGTCGTCCGGGTGGGTCCACTCCCGGACGTTGCGGGCGCGGAGCATCTGGTCCGTCAGGCCGAACATGCGCAGCAGTGCGCCGTTGACCTGCAGGACGTTGCCATCGAGGTCGGCCATGCCGATCCCTATGGCCGCGCCCTCGAAGACCGCGCGGAAGCGGGCCTCGGTCGCGTGCAGCGCCTGGGCGACCACACCCTGCGCCTTCAACGCGGCGGCGGAGATGGCCTCCTGCTCGGCCAGCGTGCGCTCGCGCAGCGCCTGGGCGAAGCCGGCCGCCATGGCGTGCTGCAGCCGCGAGGAGCGCGCCCGCAGCTCCTCCTGGTCGCCGCCCTCACCGCAGTACAGGACGAGGTAGGCGTCCACGCAGTCCAGCGTGCGGCTGAGCGCTTCGGGGTCGGTGCAGTGCGCGGAGACCAGGGCGGCGCCCACCGCCCGGCCCGCGTCCGCCGCAGGCGTCCGGGTGTGCAGCGCCTGGCTCAAGCGCCGGGCCAGCGGCAGGAGTTCCTCCTCGAACTCCGGCCGGGTCAGCGACGTCGAGGTCACCGGGAAGACCGCCCGGCTCCAGATCGTCGCGAACCGGCGCAGTCTGTCCTCCGGCCCGTCCGGCTCGGCGGTCACGCGGTACGCCCCACGCCGGCGAATCCGGAGAAGGCGAAAGGATCCTCGTCCTCCGGTGCCGTGTCCGGCCGCCAGTGAGGCATCGGCACCACTCCCGGTTCCACCATGTCGTACCCCTCGAAGAACCGCGCGATCTCGTCACGAGAGCGCATGATCAGCGGGTTGCGAATGTCCTTGTACACGTCCACCGTGCCCGCGGCCTGCTCCGGTGGAAGCGGGATTCCCTCGTACGAGGCATGGGTGAGGATCAGCAGGCTGCCGGGCGCGAGTTCGTCGCGCAGGTGGGCCACCGCCTCGTACGGGTCGTCCGCGTCTTCCACGAAGTGCAGTATGGCAACGAGAAGCAGCGCCACTGGCCGGTTCAGGTCGATCAGGCGCCGTACTTCGTCGCTGTCGAGGATCTCCTGGGGCTTGCGGAGGTCGGCGGCGACGACGCCCGCGTCCTCGTTTCCGTCCAGGACCGCCTGGCTGTGCGCGACGGCGACCGGGTCGTGGTCGACATAGACGACCCGCGCGCCGGGGCTGGCGGCCTGGGCCACCTCGTGGACGTTGCCGAAGGTCGGGATGCCCGAACCGACGTCCAGGAACTGGGTGATGCCCTCACCGA
The DNA here is from genome assembly GCF_053596855.1 of Streptomyces sp. NPDC001617. NCBI lineage: Bacteria > Bacillati > Actinomycetota > Actinomycetes > Kitasatosporales > Streptomycetaceae > Streptomyces > Streptomyces sp. NPDC001617. The sequence continues at coordinate 133,079 of NZ_JBSFHA010000013.1, read as the reverse complement.
CCGCGTACCGCACCGCGCGGCGCATGAACGCACGATTGGCCTGCATGATCTTCGGCAGGCCCGGCATGAACTCCATCGCCTTGCGGGCCGCCTCCCGGTCGACCTCGAAGTTGTGCGAACCGCCCAGGTAGAAGTCGTAGATCCGGGAGACGCTCGGCACCGAGATGTCGATGCTCCGTGGGGCCCAGGCGGGACGCTCCATCTATGCTCTCCTCGGCTTAGGCGATCCGGTGTTCGAGCTGAGGCTACTGATCGCCTGCCAACGGGGCGAGCCGAAACGGAAATTGACCATCCGTTCCCGGTCACTGCCTGCGGCACGTGCTGTATGCACCCGGTGGAAAAGCGACAAAACGGCCGAACGCCGAAAGCGGTCCGCCCCCTCCGTGCGGTGCGGAGGGGGCGGACCTGCGATCGTGCGCGCGTCCGGTGCGATCAACCCTGGGGAGGTGACGCCTACTTCTTCGGCGCGCCGATCGGCTTCCCGTCGGGAGACATGACGTACCAGGTGCCCCCGACGCCCTGGCCGTTGGTGTCCCCCGGCTCGGTGTCACCGGAGAAGGTGTACGCCGGCCAGCAGTCGACGGTCATCTGCTTGACGCCGTCGGGCCGGGTGAAGCCCATCAGGCCCTTCTTCTCGATGCCCTTGGTGTCGTCCGGCGAGACGATCCCGACCGCGGGCCACTTCTCCAGGCAGGAACCGGTGCAGTTGGAGATCGGCTTCGGCCAGGCCACGTCCTTCAGGAAGCGGTAGACCGTCCTGCCGTTCTTGTCGACGACGATGTTGCCGAGCTTGGGGTCCTTGCGGACGGACAGGCCGGGCAGGCTGGCGAGGGTGGCCTTCTTGCCGTCGGGGGCGAGCGCGAACCACTTGCCGCCCACACCCTGACCGGCGATGTCCCCGGCCTTGGTGTCCTTGGCGTAGCGGTACGCCGGCCAGCCGCCGATGGTCAGCTGCTTGGTGCCGTCGGCGCGGGTGACCTCGCCGAGCAGGGCCTTGTCGATACCGGCGCCGGCCGTGGCGTCGTCCGCGGGAACCGGCGGCCAGGTCTTGGCGCAGTCGCCGTTGCAGTTCGACTTCGGCGGCTCGGCGGTGTCCTCGTCGAAGCGGTACAGCGTGAGGCCGGTGCCGTCGGTCAGCACGTTGCCGAGCTCGGCGTTCTCGCTGACGGCGAGCTTGCCGGCCGGTGTGGTCTGGGTCGAGGCTCCCTGCTGTCCGTCGGCGCCGTAGCCGTTGCTGGGACTGGCGCTGGCGCTCGCACCGACGCCGACACTGCCGTATCCGCCGGCCGGGGCCGTGGCGCCCACGTTCTGGCTGCCCACCGACGTGTTGCCGCCGCCCTGGCCGCACGCGGTCGTAAAGGCCAGGATGGCCGCGGCGCCCACCACGAAGGAGGCACTCCGCCAGGAGGTCTTCATCGTCAACAACTCCCCATAATCGCAAGGCTGTTGCAGCGCCCTGCTGCGCCGCCGCACGAGCATGAGTACGCATGGGACCTGCGGTTGTGTTCAACCGCCTCACAAATTTCTTTTCGGAACCTGTGCCACGGTCACGCCATCTCGCACACGCGTGCGTGGCTACGACCGTCCGGGGGGCGCCGATCAAACCGCCGTGCGGCCACGGTCCCCCGTTCGGGCCAATCACCGCTCACTCCGGCGCGCCATGGCGCGCAAGGCCCCATGATCTTCGTCGTGCATGGATCCGAACCGACCCAAACCGCCCTCGTCACAAGGGTGTTGACGCTGGTGACGCTGACCTGGCTGCTCGCGGGGGCGCCGGCCGGCGTAGCCGCGGCCGACGCCTGCGCGTCCGCCTCGACCGGCCCGGACGGCACGCGGGCGGTGGCGGTCGCCGGAAGCCTCAACTGGCCGACACCACCGGCCTGCCCGAAGCCCACGCCGACACCGACACCGACACCGACACCGACACCGACACCATCGTCGCCCTGTCCGAGTCCGAGTCCGAGTCCGACCCCGACGCCCCGGCCCACTCCACCACCCCGACCCAGGCCCACACCCACCCTCACGCCCAAACCGGCACCGAAGCCCGCGCCGCCACGCCCCACGCCCCCTCCCCCGCCCGCCCCGACGCCGACACCGATCCCCACCCCGACGCCGTCGGCCAAGCCCACCCCGCATCCGTCCGTGGCGCCCGTGAGCTATCCGCACTACCGGGCACCGACGCCGAGCCGCCCGACCCACGACAGCCCCTCACCGCTCGTCTTCGTCCTGCTCATCACCGCGCCCGCAGCGATCGCCGTCGCCGCGCTGCGACCCCGCTGACCCTTGGAGACCCCTCTTGTCGGATTGGCTTGTTCTCACCCTCGCGATGCTCGCCGCCTGCGCCGTGGTGGTGATCGTCACCGTCGTACGGCACAAGGCCGCCCCCGAGGACGAGGACACCAGTGAAACCCCGGACGTCATCGAGTACATGACGATGTGGATCGGCGTGGTGTACGCCATCGTCCTCGGCCTGGCCATCGCCGGGGTGTGGGAGGGCCGCAGCGCCGCCCAGGACCACGTCCAGGCGGAGGCGGTCGCGCTGCACGAGATCTCGCAGCGCGTAAGGGTCTATCCGCCCGACGTCCGCGACCGCATTCGGGACGATGTCAACGCCTATGTCGGACAAGTCGTCACCACGGAGTGGAAGACGATGTCCGACCACGGCAAGGTCACCGCGCACGGCACCGAGCTGTTCCAGCACATCCGTACGGACGTCACCGACTACCGGCCGAAGAACGACTTCGAGGCCCAGGCCTACCAACCGCTCCTCGACCAGGTCACCGCCGCCGACCAGGCGCGCAACGCCCGCTCGGACTCGCTGGGAGCGACCATGCCGGGCGTCGTGTGGTTCGGACTGCTGGCCGGAGCGGTGATCACGATCGGCATGATCTTCGCTCTGCAGATCCGGCGCACCCTGCGCGAACTGGTCCTCGCCGGACTGTTCTCCGCACTGATCGCCTTCCTGCTCTTCCTCATCTGGGACTTCGACGCGCCCTACAGCCGCGGCATCACCGCCTCGGCGGCGCCCTTCCTGAGCCTCTTTCCTCATATCAAGGCCTGACAGCCCCTCATCCGACGGGCCACCCGGAAGACAGCGGCCACGCCGCGCGTGTCCCCTGGGTGGCCCACACTGTTGCCCCATTCGCCCGACTGCGATCGCGCAGGCGCACACCTGTTCCTAGCGTTTCGGTCATCGAGGTGCACTTCTGGCGCAAGCGGAAAAGGTCCGCAGCTGCTCCTCGGGGACCCGGAGGATTCACATGCGCGCGATACGCGTCGCTTCGGCCGCACTGCTGGGCGCCTGCGCCCTCACCCTCTCCGCACCGGCCGCCGTCGCGAGCGGCGGCGGCAACATCACGCCGTTCGGCTTCAGCGTCCTGCCCTCGACCGTCGCGGCGGGCGGCCAGGTCACGCTGCAGCTCAACAGAGACGGCGGCTGCAAGGGGCCGGCGACGGTCACCTCGGCCGTCTTCGACACGGTCACGATCCCCCGGGGGCGCTCGACGGCGACGGCGACGGTCGACTGGGACGCCAGGGCCGGCGCGACGTATCAGGTGACGTTCACGTGTGACGGCGTGAGCGGGTCGACCGATCTGACCATCGCCGGCGGCCGCCCGGTGGGCCCGACGCCGGTGCCGGTCAACCCGGTCAACCCCAACCGACCGGTGCACGCCGGTGAGGGCGGCTCCATCGCCGGGTTCGACCTCCGGGAGATCGGCCTCGGCGCGGCGCTCGTCGTGGGCTCGGTCGCCGCGGCGTACCACTTCTCGCGCCGCCGCACCGGCGAGGGCGGCGCCTGACCGGCACCGCCGACCCGTACAGGCCTTCGCCCCGGAACCCTCTCGAGGGTTCCGGGGCGAAGGGCTTCCCCTGTGCGTTCCGCACTCCGAAGGGGAGGAGCTCGGAAGGGGGGAGCCCAGAGATGAGCTCAGAAGAGGGTGAGCTCGGGAAGGGGGCAGGCTCGGAAAGGGCGAGGGGCTCAGATCCGCTTCTCCGACCGGCGGCGCATCCAGAACAGTCCGCCGCCGACGACGGCCGCGGCCACCAGTCCGCCGCCGATGGCCATGTCCGTCGGTGTCGCCCCGGTGGTGCTGCCGCCGCCGAGACCGCCGCGGACGCCACCGATGACGGTGTAGGCGGCCGGGTTGGTCAGGGTCTGGCCGTTGCAGGTGACCGTGATGCTGTGCGACCCCGTCGAGGCGTTGTTGTTGACCGTGGCGGTGCCCCTCGACGTGTTGCTGGAGTCGACGCGCCTCAGGACCGTGGGCGAGAACGCGTCGGAGGTCGCGGTGGCGACGCCCGACCCACAGCCGTCGACGGTGATGGTGAGCTGCCCGCCGCGGGCGATGACGCTGGGCAGGGCGACGAGGTTGCTCAGGGTGTTGGGCATGCCGTCGCGTGCGACGGCCGTCGGGGCGGCGAGCCCGAAGGTGGCGACCGCGGCGGCAGCGGCCGCCAGGGCACGAGTGGTACGCATGTGATCCTCCGCGGAAGACGCCCCGGGTCCCGTCCCCGGCATGTCGGCGAGAAAGCGCCTCCCAGAAAGACCCTCAGTTGCCGTGCGCGGGCCCGCATTTCGGCGATGGTCCGTCCCGGTGAGAGAACACGCCGGGCAAGGAGCACACAATCGGATATCACCGCAGGTCACGGACTGTCAGAAAATTACTTTCGGCGGCGACTCGGATGGCGCACCACTGTCGTACGGGCCACCCGTTCGCGTCTGCCCCGTCGCCGGTTTCGCGCGCGGGACTTAGCGTTCTCGTATGCGCGAATGACGGGGCGACGGCCGCGTCGAGAGGGGAAGTCGAATGTCTGCGTTCGAGCTGGCCGAAGAAGAGGAGCAGCCGAAGAAGCGCGCTCCTTGGGGCGTGATAGCGCTTGTTCTGCTGACCGGCCTCGCACTCATTCGGAATGGTTCGGGAGAGTTCGACGTGGGTCCGCCGCAGCCCGCCTCGGCAGCTGCGGCGGACAGTCGTGTGCCCGGCACCTTCGCCAAGGCCCAGGCGTTGCCGTTCTCCGTACCGGACCGGGTCAGGATTCCTTCGATCCGGGTCGACGCGCCGGTCATGCCGGTCGGTCTGGACGCGGACGGCTGGGTCGGGGCACCGCCGCCGGAGGACCCGAATCTGGCGGGCTGGTTCACCGGGGCGGTCTCGCCCGGCGAGAAGGGCACCGCGGTCGTGGTCGGCCATGTCGACAACAAGATGGGCCCCGCCGTGTTCTACGGACTCGGGGCGCTCAAGAAGGGACATCGCGTCGAGGTCGCCCGTAAGGACGGAAAGACGGCCGTGTTCGAGATCTACGGCATCGAGGTCTTCGCGAAGAACAACTTCCCGGGGGACCGCGTCTACGGCTCGAAGGGGGATCCGGAATTGCGGGTCATCACCTGCGGGGGCGGCTTTTCCAAGCAGCATGGTTACGACGGGAATGTCGTCGTCTTCGCTCGCCTGGTCGAGGTCCGCTGAGCGTCCCCGACCGGGCGGGCGGAATCCGGTTATGCGTAACGCCGTCTCGGTACGGTCATGTGATAGCCGGAGTCCAGCAGGTGCGGCAGATAGTCCTTGAGCGCCCGGACACTCTGGGTGCGGTCGCCCCCGGCGTCGTGCGAGAGCACCACGACGCCGGGGGCGGCACCGTCCTCGACACGGTGGACGATGGTCCGGGTGCCCGGGATGGTCCAGTCGAGGGTGTCGACCGTCCACGCGAGGGGTTCCATGCCCAGCTCGGCGCCGAGCTGGAAGGCGGCGCGGTTCCAGGCGCCGTAGGGGGCGCGGAACCACAACGGCCGCTCCCCGTAGGCGTCCTCGATGACATCGCTGGTGCGCTCCATCTCGGAGTGGATCTGGGAGCGGGTCAGCCGGGTCAGCAAGGGGTGGGACCAGGTGTGGTTGCCGACGACGTGCCCCTCGTCGGCCATCCGGCCGAGCAGGTCCCGGTTCCAGTCGGCCTGCTCCCCGCACACGAAGAACGTCGCGCGGACGTCGTACTCGGCCAGGGTGTCCAGGATGTGGGGTGTGTAGCGGGGGTCGGGGCCGTCGTCGAAGGTCAGCACCATGGTGCGACCACGGCCCGACACGCGCAGGAACGGCTCGTGCCGCACGGGGGGCAGGCCGGGTGCCGCACGCGGCGGCCCGTATCCGGTCAGGGGCTGGAGGCGGTAGGCGGAGGGCTTGAGCGCGGCGCGCGCCTGCGGGCCGGTGGCGGGTACGGCGGGCCGCACCGGCTCGTCGCCCCCGCCGAGCGCGAACACACCGGCGGTGCCGGCCGCACCCAGAGCAGCGGCGCCGGCGATCAACGCCCGGCGCCGCGTGAGCAACTGATCCTTCTTCATGACTCATCAGTCGCCCGCCGGAAGGCGGACGCCCCACTCAGACACCGGTGCGGCGGCAGGAAAGTACCCGCATGGCCCAAGCGGGCGGAACATCCGACGCGCCGAGAGAGCCGAGAGCGGGTCGGACAGCCCGGCTGACCGGCACGGAATTCGCTTTCGGCAGGCGGTTGTTCCGGTGTTCCGGATGGCGTGCGCGCACGCCATCACTGGAGCGATCCCTCATGCTCCCTCCCCCTCCCGTCCTCGGCGACACCCCGGACGCCACCCTGGCCGCCTTTCGCGCCCGCGCCGCTGACGACCCCGGTGTCCTCGGCCTGGTGCTCAGCGGGTCACAGGTGCACGACGGCATGCCGACCGCCCGGTCCGACCACGACCTGCATGTCGTCCTGCGCGACCGCGACGCCTCACCGCTCAGTCAGCTGGCCCGGTTCCGCGAGTACCGCGGCCGCCGGATGGCTCGACGCCTGCGTCAATCAGACCTGCCGCTCCCTCAAGAGCCACCGCGACGGCCGGGACGCGGTCGGGCACCTGGACGCCGGCGAGTGCGGCCGTACAACAAGACCGTCGCTCGGCGAGGAGCGGTGGTGGCGGTGCTGCGGCGGATTCCGGCCGACGGGGACCCGGGCTCGACGCCTGGGGAGAGGATCTGGAGCTGCTGCGATGAGTCAGCGGCGGCGCACCAGGGGGAAGGGCAGGGTCTCGCGGATCGTCAGGCCCGTGAGGAACATGACCAGCCGGTCGACGCCGATGCCGAGGCCTCCGGTGGGCGGCATCGCGTATTCGAGGGCGTCGAGGAAGTCCTCGTCCAGCTCCATCGCCTCGGGGTCGCCGCCGGCGGCCAACAGGGACTGGGCGGTGAGACGACGGCGCTGTTCGACCGGATCGGTCAACTCCGAGTAGGCGGTGCCCAGTTCGGTGCCGAAGGCGACCAGGTCCCAGCGTTCGGCGAGCCGCGGGTCGGTGCGGTGCTGGCGGGTGAGCGGGGAGACATCGGTCGGGAAGTCCTTGTAGAAGGTGGGGAGTTGGGTCTTCTCCTCGACCAGCCGCTCGTACATTTCGAGTACGACGTCACCGCGGCCGTCGTCGGCGGTGTACGGGACGCCGGCGCGGTCGCACAGCCGTTGCAGCGTCTCCAGCTCCGTGTCGGCGTCGACCTTCTCCCCCAGTGCCTCCGAGATCGCGCCGTAGACCGTCTTGACGGGCCAGGCGCCCGAGATGTCGTACTCCTTGCCGTCCTTGTGGGCGATCGGTGTGCCGAAGGCTGCGGTGGCGGCGCCCTGGATCAGTTCGCGGGTGAGGTCCAGCATCACGTCGTAGTCGGCGAAGGCCTGGTAGGCCTCCAGCATCGTGAACTCGGGGTTGTGCTTGTAGGAGACGCCCTCGTTGCGGAAGGTGCGGCCCATCTCGAAGACCTTCTCCAGGCCGCCGACGCACAGCCGCTTGAGGTACAGCTCGGGGGCGATGCGCAGATAGAGGTCGAGGTCGTAGGCGTTGATGTGGGTGGTGAAGGGGCGGGCGTTGGCGCCGCCGTGGATCTGCTGCAGCATCGGGGTCTCGACCTCGAGGTAGCCACGCTCCAACAGGCCCTGGCGCAGGGCCTGTACGGCGGTGGAGCGGGCGCGGACGACCCGGCGGGCGTCGGGGCTGGAGACCAGGTCGAGGTAGCGCATGCGGACCTTGGCCTCGGGGTCGGCGAGGCCCCGGCGTTTGTCGGGGAGGGGGCGCAGGCACTTGCCGGTGAGCTGCCAGGAGGTCACGAAGACGGTCGGTTCGCCCTTGTCGCTGGTGCTCGCCCGGCCCGTCGCGGTGATGTGGTCGCCGATGTCGATGTCGGCGGTGAAGCGGTCGAGCGCGGGGCCGGATTCCTCGCGGGTGAGGGCGAGTTGGTGGTCGCCCGACCAGTCGCGCAGAACGGCGAAGACGATGCCGCCGAAGTCGCGGACGAGCATCACCCGGCCCGCGACGGTGACGTCCCCGCTCTCGGGGAGGTCGGCGAGGGCGTGGGTGCGTGCGGGAATCCCCACGGGGTACGGCTCCGTGCCGTCGGCGCGCAGCCGGTCCACCTTGTGGTGCCGGACCCGGAACTGTTCGGGCAGGCCCGCGAGGGGGTCGTCGGGCCCGGCCTCGTCCCCTCCGGCGAGGCCGAGCGCCGACAGCGACGGCAGGCCCTCCGTGGTGGCGGGCCTGGACGCGCCCTTCGGGTGCCCCTTTCCCCAGAGTTTGCGCAGGGACGGTACCGAAACGAAACCTTCGGCGATCCCGGAGGCCAGGCCGATGCGGGCGAGGGCACCGGTGTCGCCGTAGCAGATGAAGCGCGGATACCACTCGGGGTGGTACTTGGCGTTGGAGCGGTACAGGGCCTCCAGTTGCCACCACCGGGAGAAGAACAGCAGCAGCCGCCGCCACAGCCGCAGCACCGGTCCGGCGCCGATGCGGGCGCCCTCCTCGAAGGCGGAGCGAAAGACGGCGAAGTTGAGGGAGATCCTGTGTACGCCCAACTTCGGTGCGACGGCGCAGAGTTCGGCCACCATGAACTCCATGACCCCGTTGGGGGCGCTGCGGTCACGGCGCATCAGGTCGAGGGAGACGCCGTCGCGGCCCCAGGGGACGAAGGAGAGCAGGGCGAGGAGACGGCCGTTCTCGCCGAGTGCCTCCACGAGGAGACAGTCGCCGTCGTCCGGGTCGCCGAGGCGGTCGAGGGCCATGGAGAAGCCGCGTTCGGTCTCGGTGTCGCGCCAGGCGTCGGCCCTGTCGACGATCTCCTCCATCTCCTCGTCGGTGAGGGTGGCGTGGCGGCGGATGCGGCAGGTGGCGCCGGTGCGGCGGACGCGGTGGACGGCCTGGCGGGTGACCCGCATGTCGCGGCCGTCGAGGTCGAAGCCGGCGACGTCCAGGACGGCCTCGTCGCCGAGTTGGAGGGCGCCGAGTCCGGAGCGGGCGTAGGCCCTCGCGCCGTCCTCGGAGGCGCCCATCGCGGCGGGCGCCCAGGCGTGTCGGCGGGCCACGTCCAGCCAGGCGGCGATGGCGTGCGGCCAGGCCTCCCGGTCGCCGACGGGGTCGCCGCTGGCGAGGCAGACGCCGGCCTCGACACGGTAGGTGACGGCGGCCTTGCCGCTGGGTGAGAAGACGACGGCCTTGTCACGGCGGGTGGCGAAGTAGCCGAGGGAGTCCTGGTCGCCGTAGGCCTTCAGCAGGGCGCGGATACGGGACTCCTCGTCGCCGTGCAGGGCGGATTCCATGCGCTGCGAACGGAACAGCGCGGCGGCCGCGTTGAGGAGGGCGAGGGCGCCGAAGAGGCCGAGCAGGAAGAACAGGGCGCGGGGCGGGCGGCCGTCGAAGGAGCGGCCGGAGACCAGGCCGCCGCAGACGCGGTTGGCGGCCCACAGCAGGTGCTGGCTCTCGGGCAGGGTGCCGGGGAAGAGGGCGACCAGGCCCCAGCCGACGAGGATCCCCAGGCCGAGCCCGGCGAGCAGGACCCCGACCGCCCGCCGGACGGCGGCCCGGCGCGAGGCGGCGTAGAACTCCCGGCGGGCGGCGATCAGAAGGACGAGCAGCAGGCCGCAGACGACCAGAGACGGTATGGACTCGGCGTACAGGCCGAGCAGCACGTCGGCGGCGTCGTCGATGACGAGGAGCCCCAGGTAGACGACAACCAGCCACCACGCGACCTTCTTACGGGCGGCGGTGGCGCCGGCCAGCAGGAAGAGGAAGACGGCATAGGCGAGGTTGGCGCTCACCGGGACGGTGAGCAGGTCGAGGAAGCGGACGACGGGGCGCAGCAGGTCGCGCAGCGGCGGGATGAGGGCCAGCAGCGCGCAGAGCAGGCCGAGAACGCCGAAGAAGGTCGCGAAGGCTTCGGGCACCCTGCTCGTCCGCCCGTTGCCGGGCGGCCGTGTCGGGCCCGTGGCGTCCTTCGGTGGCATGACCTCCACGGTGGCACTCATGTTCCGACTGTAGGAAGCCCCCGGCCGCCTCGCCCGTCGAAGGGGCCCGGACAGGCTGCCGGACCTGCGGCTTCCGATAGCCTCACAGCCGTGACGGAACAGTACTCGCACCAGTTCGAGCGGGGCACGGACGGGCCCAAGGTCATCGTGGTCGGAGTGGACGGCTCCGACTCCTCCCTCCGCGCCGCGGCCTATGCCGCTGGCCTGGCCCGGCGACAGCGCGCGCTGCTCGCCATCGTCTACGTCCAGCCGGTGATGGCGGCGGGTGCGGCGATGGGGGCGCCGGTGGCCGAGACGACCGACGAGATCGCCGAGAACCTCGTCGCCGAGATCCGCGACGCGACCGAGCGCATGAAGGGGATATTCGACGTGCGCTGGGAGTTCCACACCTTCCGCGGCGACCCGTACAGCGGCCTGGTCAAGGCGGCGGACGAGCTCAAGGCCGACGCGGTGGTGGTGGGCGCCTCGGAGCAGGCGGGACACCGGATCGTCGGGTCGGTGGCGGTGCGGCTGGTGAAGGCGGGGCGGTGGCCGGTGACGGTGGTGCCGTGAGCCTCAGCGCTTGCGGGCCAGCAGTTGCACCCCCTGGGACCGGTGGCCGTTCATCGTGACGACGTCGATCCGGCGCTCGGCCACGAGGTCGACGTCCGCAAGGAGGGCACGCAGCTCGGTGATGTCGTGGTGCCGGCACACGGAGCCGTCGTCGGTGGCGAACACCCCGTACGGGGTGACGAATCGGCGGGCGTGGGCGGTGTAGCGTTCCCGGTTGCGTTCGTCGTCCTGCAGGGTCATGTCGCTGACGTACAGCAACCCGCCGGGGGCCAGGACGCGGACCAGTTCGGCGACGAGGGCGCGCTGTGCCGCCGCGTCGGGGACGCAGGTGAGCACCGCGAAGAGCAGGACGACGTCAACGCTCGCCGACGGGTGGGGCAGAGTCGGCGGGGACCGCAGTACGTCGAGGCGCAGGTCCGGCCTCGATCGACGGCCGCGCTCGACCAGACCGGAAGACGGATCGACCCCGGACACATCGCTGAACCCGCGGTCCTTCAGCTCGGCCGTCACACGACCGTACCCGCAGCCGTAGTCCAGGATCCGGGCGTCCCGGCCCACCCCCGCCAGCCAACTGTGGTGCACGGGGTGCGTGAACGTCTTCGTCGCGCCGACACCGTTCCAGTACGCGACCTGGCTGCCCACGGCCCTCATGCGGACCCGGCGTCGAGCTGGTGGTCGGCCCAGACGTAGCTCTCGGGCAGCAGGTCGGTGACGGGGACGGCGCGGACGCGGTCGCCTTCCCCGACGATCACCTCGATGGCCGGGAAGTAGTCGAGGAGTACCTGACGGCACCGGCCGCACGGGGCAACGACTCCCCGGTCGCGGTCGCCCACGGCGACGATCGTGTCCAGCTCGTAGACGCCCTGCGCGGCTGCCGCACCGATGAGGACCAGTTCGGCGCACGGGCCTCCGGTGAAGTGGTAGGCGTTCACCGCGGTGACGATCTGCCCGTCCCGGGCGCGGGCGGCGGCCGCCATGGTGTGGTTGTCGCCCCTGCAACGCGTGCGGGCGACATGGGCCGCGGCCTGGATGAGTTCGTGGTCGAGGGGATGGGCCCCGGTGGTCATCTTCTCCGCCTTCGTAAGGTGCCGTGTGGCAGCATGCTGCCCTATTGGCGGCCGACCGCGATCGACGCAGGCGGCATCATCGGCGCGGGCACCGGGGGTTCGGGGGCGTTTCGCCCCAGAAGACGCAGCATCCTCGCCGGGACCGCGGCCAACGGTACGGCGGGTCCCGCGCCCCTCGTCTCCTTTTCCTCACCGCCGGCGCCGGCCGGGCGTCAGAGGGCGTGGAGGAAGTCGAGGAGCAGGGCGTTGAACTCCTCGGGGCTCTCCATGTTCGGGTAGTGCGAGGTGCCCTCGACGAGCACCGAGCGCCCATTCGGGACGGTACGGGCGAAGCGCTCGGCGTCGGCGATCAGGTCGGGCGAGTCGAGGGCGCCGTTGACGGTGAGCACCGGGACGTCGATCTTCGGGGCCCGGGGCCGGGGGTCGGTCATCGGCACGTGCCAGTTCCGTTCGCCCGGTGTGTGCTTGGCGATGGTGTGCAGGGCCATCTCGCTCAACCGCTCCAGGATGGCCGGGTCGACGTCGTCGACCGTGCGGTTCAGGCCGGCCACCGCTTGCAGGAACACCTTCAGCCAGGCCTCGATGTCGCCGGAGTGCAGCAGTCGGGCGGACTCCGTCACGAACTCCAGGGTGCGCGGGTCGGTGTACTGGAAGTCGCTGGTCGTGGCTCCGCTGAGGACGATCGCCCGGACCAGCTCCGGGTACTCGATCGCGGTGTCGCTCGCGACGGCCCCGCCCATCGACACCCCGACCAGGACCGCGGGACCGGCGTCGAGGTGCTGGAGCAGGCCGGCGAGATCGTCGGCCCAGCGGAAGGGCTCGCTCGCGTTGGCCGACCAGCCGTGGCCGCGGACGTCCGCGGCGACCACCCGGTACCCCGCTGCGACGAGGGCCGGCGTCTGGGCCTCGAAGACACGGTGGTCGACGTACCCGGAGTGGAGCAGGACCACGAGATCGCCGCTACCGGTGTCACGGTAGGCGAGGTCGCCGTCGGTGGAGGTGTAGTAGCTCAGTTCCGAAGCAACTGTCATGACAACCAAGGTGTCATCTTCGCTCGACTTTGACAACCCAGTTGTCATGATGATCCGGTGCATGATGGGCGGGTGAACGACATCGACGCGCCCCTGCCACCCGACGATCTCGGCCATCGCGTCAGCGAAGTGTTCGACCTGATCGGCGCGCTCTACCGGCGCGGTCTGCGCAAGCTCGAACAGGGCGAGGAGGTCGAGGGGGTCTCCGTCGGCGTGCGCTCCGTCCTGGTCCTGCTGCACCGGTACGGACCCATGACGGTGCCTCAGATGGGCCGGGTCATGACGCTGACCCGGCAGTTCGTCCAGCGCATGGTCAACGACGCGATGGACCGGGGCTGGGCGGAGGCCACGCCCAATCCCGCGCACCAGCGGTCCTCGCTGATCCGGATCACGGACGAGGGCGAGACCGTCATCACCGCGATCCTGGAGCGCGAGCACGCCCTGAACCGGCAGGTCGGGGGCGGGCTGACCGAGGCCGAACTGCGCGCGTGCGTACACGTGCTGAAGGAGATGCTGCGGACCTTCGACCACGTGGACGTGGACTGAACCGGACCGGAGCGAACCGCCCTACTCCCCCATCACCAGCCCGTCCTTCGCCGCGCCCCGGCTGAGGACGACGTCCCGGATTCGGTCCCGTACGCCCTCGACGTCGGCGCCCTGCTCGATCGCCCGGTTGAGGTTCACCACCCGCCCGGCGTCGATGTCGAACAGCTGCGGGATGAACTCGGCCCTGGTCACCTCCCAGCGGCCTCCCGGGCGGCCGGGCGGCACGAAGGTGAAGCGGCCGATGGTCGACTGGTTGCCGCGCGGGTCCTGCACGCCCTCGTGGTTGAACATCTCACCGGCGATCTGGTCGCCCATGCCGTAGACGACCCAGGTGCCGTTGACCTTCTCGTACGCCTGCGGGACATGGGCATGGGTGCCGAGGATGAGGTCGATGTCGGGCCGGCCGCCGGTGCGGGAGGCCGTGAGCTGCTGAGCCAGGGCGAGTTGCTGCCGGTCGGGCTGGTCCTGCCACTCGGTGCCCCAGTGCAGGGAGACGACGACCACGTCGGCGCCCGCCTTCCGGGCGGCCCGGGCGTCCGTGATGATCTGGTTCTCGTTCATGAGGTTGACGGCCCAGGGCTCACCCACGGGCAGGGGGAAGCCGTTGGTGTCGTAGGTGTAGGCGAGGTGGGCGACCTTCGCCGGGCCCGCACGCAGGAGGGTGACGGTGCGCGCCTCGGCCTCGGTGCGGGCCGAGCCGGCGTGCCGTACACCTGCGCGGTCGAGGGCGTCGAGAGTGCGGCGGATGCCCTCGGCGCCGTCGTCGAGGGTGTGGTTGGAGGCGGTGGAGCAGTCGTCGTAGCCGGTGGCGGCGAGGCCCTGGGCGACCTCGGGCGGGGACTTGAAGGTGGGGTAGCCGGTGTAGTCGCCGTTCGCCCCGTAGACGGTCCCCATGTGGCACAGCCCCAGGTCGGCGCGGGAGACGACGGGTTTGACGCCGGCCAGCATCGGCCGGAAGTCGTAGGCGGTGCCGCCGCCGTCGAAGAGTGCGCGGTCGATGATCGAGCTGTGCGGGAGTACGTCACCGGAGGCGACGAGCGTGAATCCGCGGGCCGGAGCCGGGGGCCCGGCCTTCGACGCCGCTTGGTGGTGCTGGGCCTGGCAGGCGGCGCCCCCGGCGAGGATGGCCGTGAGGGCCAGGGCAACCTGCCGTCTGCGTGCAATCATCAGCTCACCCCATGTTGGTCATATTTGCTGACAAACCGTACGGAGTGGAGCGAGTCGCCCCCGGCTCCGACCCGCCGATTAACCCGTCCGGCACGCGGGGAGGGGACACCCGGAGCCATCCGTACCGGGCACCGGGGACCGTTCGTCGTACCGTTCGTCGACGCGATCGACCGTCCGCCGCAGATCCCGGCGCGGGGCCTGTCCCGAAACGGCCCCCTGCGATGCCATACGCGCATGACGGCCGGAACCACCCTCACGAACGGGACGACCGCCGAGCACGAGCTCGCCGCACTGCAGCGGGAGCACGGCCGGCCCCTCTTCGCGCTCCTCCTCCGGCTCTGTGACGGCGACCGGCAACGCGCCGAGGACCTCGTGCAGGAGACCCTCGTCCGCGCCTGGCAGCATCCCGAGGCGCTGCGCGCCGACGACTTCGACTCCGTACGGCCGTGGCTGATGACCGTCGGACGGCGGCTCGCGATCGACGCGCGGCGGGCCCGGCAGGCGCGGCCGGCCGAGGTCGGGGACGCGGTGCTGGAGAACGCGCGGGTGATCGCCGACCATGCCGAGCGGGCCGCCGCCGCCCTCGATGTGCGCGAGGCTGTGAAGACACTCACTCCGGAGCACCGTGAAGTCCTGGTGCTCGTGTACTTCCAGGGGGCGAGTGTGGCCGAAGCCGCCGAGGCCCTCGGGATTCCGCCCGGTACCGTGAAGTCCCGCGCGTACTACGCGCTGCGCGCCCTGCGCCGGGTGCTTCCCGGATATGCGGCCGACCTGCGGTGAAACCGAGGGCTGAGTCAAACCTCCGTAAAGCGCCTTGCTGAGGACCCCTGTTGGGCCATCAGCTGTCCTCATCCGTGTTCCGGACTGGGGGGCTCGGGGTCCACACAATGGGCCCGGGGTCGGGCGACGCGCACGCACCGGAGGAAGGCAGGAAGGGATGCTGCACAGAGGTCAAGAGAGCACGGACGGCGCCGACGGCGGTGAACTGGTCATTCCCATGGCCTGGTTGTACGCCGAGTACATCGCCGACGAGCTGCTCAGGACGGGCGATCTGATGCCGCCGACGTCCATGGAGTTCCGCGCGGGGCGCGACGCCCTCGCGCTGACCATCTTCCTCTCGGACACGGACGGCGAACTCTCCGGCATCCGGGTGGTCACCCAGCTGGAGACCTGGCTGTCGCTGACCGCCTATGACCAGCCGTGGCAGGACTGGGTGCGGGAGCGGCTGGCGGATCTCGCCGCCGTGGCGGCCGAGTCCTGCGCCCCCGCGCCGGACCTGGATCTGGCGGAGGCGGCCTGGCGCTGGCTGGAGGAGACCGAGTTGCTCGCGCCCGACCTGAACGCGGTGCCGGGCGGGGCCGTAGGGGTCGGCGAGGACGAAGGTCCGAAGGTGTGGACGAAGGCGTGGCAGCTCGGGCTGCCCCTCGGTCATCTCGCCATCCACCTTTTTTAGACTCTCTTCGATTCGGACCAATCCTCGGGCCGTACCGCTACGAATCCCAAGGTTCACGATTCTGTGTGTGCCTTGAGTGAATCAGCGGTCTGGTGCGTACCGGTGGGAGCAAGGAGTAACCCACCCCGCACCCAACGGCACGAGGATTCGGCATGAGGTCCCAGGAAACGCACCGCGACGTCGCCGCGTACGCGCTCGGCGTGCTGGACGAGGCGGACGCCTTCCGCTTCGAGGACCACCTCATGGAGTGTGCGCGCTGCGCCGCTCACGTGACCGAGTTCGGACCCGTCACCCGGCAGATGATGCTGTACCGCCGGGCGACGCCGAGGTTCGTGAGCCCCATGACCCGGCCCGGCCCCCAGCTCCTCGACCGGCTGATGGGCGCGGTGGCGACTCGGCACCGGGCCACCCGGCGCCGCTTCCTCTACGGCCTGGCCGCCTCGGTGGCCATCGCCGCGGCAGGGCCCGGGGTCATGATGCTCGCGGCCGGCGGAAACCACCACGCCGTGCAGATCGCGGCGACCGACGCGAAGACCGGCGTGTGGGCGCGGATCACGACGGCGGACGAGGACATGGGCAGCGACGTCACGCTGGAGGTGAAGGACGCCGCGGGCCCTCGCTCCTGTCGGCTGATCGCCATCGGCGACGACGGCTCCGAGCAGACCGTCACCAGCTGGACCGTCCCGAGCCATGACGCCCGCCCGATCACCATGCGGGGCAGCACCGCGATGCACACCGACGAGATCGTCAGGTACGAGGTGCGTACGGCACAGGGCCAGCATCTGGTGACGTTGAACCCCCGTTGAGGAAACGGCTGTTGCGGATACGGTTCACCGGTCCGCCGGCACTCGCTCGAGTGTCGCCCAGCCCGCGGGACCCCAGGTGCGCTTGCCGCCCGGAAGCCCCCGCTCCCAGGCCTGGCCGATACGGATGAGACCCAGGGCGCGCAGCACGGCCCAGCCGCGAGCGCGTCGGATCGTCGCCTCGTCCGCGGCTCCGTAGGCCTCGAAGAACCGGCCCGCCGCTCCTGCCGGCAGCAGCAGCCAGGCCGCGCAGAGGTCCGTCGCCGGGTCCCCGGCACAGAGGTCACCGAAGTCGATCACACCGCAGAGGGTTCCGTCGGCGACGACGACGTTCGCGGGGTGGAGGTCGGCGTGCAGCCAAAGGGGCGGGCCCTGCCACTCCGGCGCCTCGACCGCCTCGTCCCACACCTGCCGGAGGTCGGCGACCGGGACGCGGGCGGCGAAGGGGTCCAGGTCCTCGGGGAAGTGCCGCGCCAGGAACCTGAGAGGAAGACCACGGTCCGGGCTCACGGGAGCTTCGGGGGGGCGCGGGTTGGTGCAGGGCCCTGAGGAATTCCGCGAGGGTGTCGGCCGCTTGCTCGCCCCGGCTGACGGGGACATCGTCGGCGGGCTCGCCCGGCACCCATCGCGCCACGCTCCAGGGGCTCGGGAAGCGCGCCGAGGGTTCGCCGATGCGTACGGGGGTCGGGACCGGCAGCGGCAGTCGGGGGGCCGGCAGAGGCAGCCACTGGTGCTCCTTGCGCAGGAGGTCCGAGGCCCGGTCGGTGCACGGGATGCGCACGCCCAACTCCGGTCCCAGCCGCCACAGTTGGTTGTCCCAGCCGCCATCGACCTCGCACAGGGCGAGCGGTGCGAGGTCCGGGTGCTGCTCGTGCAGGAGGGAACGCACCAGGTCCGTTTCGATGTCGAACCTGTTCACGGGTGTGACAGTACGGTCCGCTGTTGCGCTGTGTCGTGGTGTTGCCGGGATATTCGGGATGGGTGCACTGGTGTTGTTGGCGGACCGCTATGCGCTGGACGAACTGCTGGGGCGCGGGGCCATGGGTGACGTGTGGCGAGCCACCGACCGGCTCCTCGTCCGCCCGGTCGCGGTCAAGGTGCTGCGGATGGAGGAGGCCGCGGACACGGAGCGGTTCCGCCTGGAGGCACGGATCGCGGGCCGCCTCAACCACCCGAACGTCGTCGGCGTGTACGACTTCGGCGCACACCATGACGGCCGGCCCTACCTCGTCATGGAGCTCGTCGACGGCTGGAGCCTGGCCCAGGAACGCTCCCTGCGCGGCGCCCTGCCCCCCTGCGAGGCGGCCGGGCTCGCGGCCCAGATGGCGGCCGGGCTCACGGCGGCACACCAACAGGGCGTGATCCACCGGGACATCAAGCCGGCCAACGCGATGGTCACGACCGACGGCACCGTCAAGATCACCGACTTCGGCATCGCCCGCTTCGCCGACGAGGCGGCGGGCGCGGCGACCGCGACCGGCAAGGTCCTGGGCACCGCCGACTACCTCGCTCCGGAGCGGGCCCTGGGGCGGCCCGCCCGGCCCTCCGTCGACATGTACTCGCTGGGCTGCGTCCTGTACGAACTCCTCACCGGCCGCCCGCCGTTCCGGGGCGCGACCTCGCTCGCCGTGGTGCAGCAGCACGTCGACGCGGCTCCGCTGCCGCCGGTCCGACTGCGCGCCGAGACACCCCGCCCCCTCTCCGACTACGTGCTGTGCCTCCTGGCCAAGGACCCGGTGGCACGGCCCGGCGCGGCGGAGGCGGCCGACTGGCTGGGGGCGTTGGCGCGGAGGTCGGCCTCGGGCGGACGGACCGCCTCCACCGCATACCGGCGCGTGCCACTCACTCCGGCCGAGCCGGGCAGCGTCACGGCCCACCGGCCGGTGCCGCCCCCGCCGTCCGCCACGGCCGGACCAGCCGCCGACACCGCCCACGGGCCGATGCCGCCCGACCCGGGCACCACCGCCCACCGGTCCGTGGCCTCCGTGGGGTCCGCTCCGCACACCGGACCCTCGTCGGTGCCGTCCCCCTCCGTCGCCCGCGCCTCCCACTCCCGCCCGCGCGGCCGCGGCCGACTGGCCGTGAAGGCCGCGGTGGGCGCCGGTGCCGTGGCGTTGTTCGCCGGGGCCGCCGCGCTCGGGGCGACACTCGACTCGGGCGACGTCCAGGGCCCTTCGACGCCCGTCTCTGCGACGTCATCGGCGGTCGCCTCCGCGCCCCCCGACGGGACCGGCACAGCGAGGACACCCTCCGCCGACTCGAACCCGACGGCACCGTCCGTCTCCCCCGCCACCACCGGACCTCCTCCGAACGACCACCAGGCCGCCCGGGAGGACAAGCCCAAGGGCAGGGAAGAACACACCAAGGGCCACGCCCGCTGATCGCCCCACCGGCGATCTACTTCAGCAACCGCGACATCCTCCGGTCCGCCAGTGGCTTACCTCCCGTCTGGCAGGTCGGGCAGTACTGGAGGGAGGAGTCGCTGAAGGAGACCTCCCGGATGGTGTCGCCGCAGACCGGGCAGGGCTCGCCGGTGCGGCCGTGGACGCGGAGGCCGCTCTTCTTCTCGGCCTTGAGGCGGCCGGCCGACACGCCGCGGGAGCGCTCGACCGCCTCGGTGAGCGTGGTGCGCAGGGCCTCGTAGAGGCGGGTGGTCTCCTCGGGTGTGAGGGACGCGGCGAGTTTGAAGGGGGACATCTTCGCGGCGTGCAGGATCTCGTCGCTGTAGGCGTTGCCCACCCCGGCGATCAGGCTCTGGTCGCGCAGGGCGCCCTTGAGCCGGCGTCTCTCGGGTCCGAGGAGGTCCGTGAACGCCTGCTCGTCGAAGGTGTCGGCGAGCGGGTCCGGACCGAGGCGGGCGATGCCCGGGACCTCCTGCGGGTCCTGGACGACGTAGACCGCGAGGCGTTTCTGGGTGCCGGCCTCGGTGAGGTCGAAGCCCTCGCCGGTCTCCAGGGCGACCCGCAGGGCGAGGGGTCCCTTGCCGGGGCGGGGCGGGCCGTCGGGGAGCCGGTCCTTCCAGTGGAGCCAGCCGGCGCGGGCGAGGTGGGTCACGAGGTGCGGGCCGCCGTCGGTGGCGAGGTCGAGGAACTTGCCGTATCGGCGCACGGCGGTGACCTCGCGGCCCTCGAGCGCGCCGAGCGGAGGGTCGTAGGTCTTCAGGACGCTGATCGCGACCGGCAGCACGCGCACGATCTCGTGCCCGACCAGGTGCTCGGTCAGGAAGTCCTTGAGTGCTTCGACCTCGGGGAGTTCCGGCATACGTCCAGAGTGCCACCCGCCACCGACGGCGCCAGGCGGGTCAGGTGTGAGCCCCCACCAGGAACTCGCACCACACGCACTTGCCGCCGCCCCGCGCCTCCACACCCCACACGTCCGTGAGCAGGTCGACCAGAAGCAGGCCCCGGCCGGAGACGCCCGACTCGCCCGCCTCACGGCGGCGCGGCAGGGCGCTGGAGGAGTCCTCGACCTCGACGCGCAGTCGGCGGTCGCTGCCGGTGAGGATCCTGAGGGTGACGATCGCCGAGCCTTCCGTGTGCATCAGGGCGTTGGTGATCAGCTCGTCGGCGACCAGTTCGACCTCGTCGGCGCGGTCCCTGGCGCCCCAGGCCCGGACGGCGGCCCGGATCATGTGGCGGGCGTGGGTGAGGGCCTCCGGGTCGCCGGGGGCCACATGCTGCTGGAGCCGGCCGCCGGACTGCGGGGTGTCCAGGCCGCGGCGGCGCAGCAGGAGCAGGGCGACGTCATCGTCGCCGCCGCGTTCCTCCGCGACGTCGATGAGGCAGTCCGCGAGGTCGCGTACGTCTTCGGGTCCGCCCTTGACCAGTGCGATGAGGGTCTGCATGCCGTCGTCGAGGTCGGCGCCGGGCTGTTCGACCAGACCGTCGGTGCACAGGAGGAGGGTGTGTCCGGGGTCGAGTTCGAGGGTGCCGACCGGGTATTCGAGACTGCCGAACTCGGCGGACAGGCCCAGCGGGAGCCCGCCCTCGACGGCGACGCGGCGGCAGCTGCCGTCGGTGCCCCGGATCAGCGGGTCGATGTGGCCGGCCCGGACCATCTGGACGACCCCGGTGGACAGGTCGGCTTCGGCGTAGAGGCAGGTCGCGAAGCGATCGGTGTCGAGTTCGCGGAGGAAGACGGAGGCGCGGGCCATCACGGTGGCCGGGGTGTGCCCCTCGGCGGCGTAGGCGCGCAGCACGATGCGCAGCTGACCCATGACGGCGGCCGCGTGCGTGTCATGGCCCTGGACGTCGCCGATGACGGCGCCGACCCGGCCGCCGGGCAGCGGGATCAGGTCGTACCAGTCGCCGCCGATGTCCCGGCCGAGGGCGCCCGAGCGGTAGCGGACGGCGACGTCGGCGCCCCGCACGCTGGGGATGGTGCGCGGCAGCATGGCCTGCTGGAGGCCGCTGGCGACGTCCTTCTCCTGCTCGTAGAAGGTGGCCCGCTGCAGACTTTGCGCGATGCTGCTGCCCAGGGCGAGCAGGACGTTGCGGTCCTCGGGCGAGAAGCCGCGCCGGTCGCTGTAGAGGAGGCCCATGGCGCCGATCGGGCGGGCCTGCACGATCAGCGGGAGATAGGCGGCCGCGGTGATGTTCAGGTCGGTGATGTGCGGCCACAGGACGGGGTAGCCCTTCGCGAACTCCTCCGGTGACTCGATGAAGCGGGGCATGAGGGTCCGTACGACCTCGCTCATCGGGTAGGGGTCGTCTATACGGGTGACCAGGGTGCCGGGCACGAAGCTGCCCTCCGGCCCCTCGGCGATCAGCCGGATGCGGCCGGCCTCGACCAGGCCCATGACCAGGCTGGTGGCGCCGAGATGGGTCAGGCCGTGGGTGTCCTTGAGGACGTCGATGACGTCCTGGACGGTGCGGGCGTGGGCGAGGGCGGCCGTGGTGAGCTGGACGACGTTGGTCTGGTCGCGCCGGGCCGCGGCCTGGTCGGCCTGCTCCCGGCGGGCCGCGAGTTCGTCGAGTTCGTCGGTCGCGTCCCGGACGATGCCGATGATCCTGCGGGGGCGGCCCGTCTCGTCGCGCCGGATGTAGCCCTGCGTGTGGGTCCAGCGCAGGCTCCCGTCGCGGCGGCGGATGCGGAGGTAGGCGCCGTAGTTCTCGCTGCCGTCCTTCAGGGCTTGGGCGACCAGGGCGTCGAGCCGGTAGGCCTCCGCGGGCGGGACGCGGATCGCGAGGGTCTCGGGGTGGTCGTCGTACTCGTCGGGGCGCAGGTCGAAGACCTCGTGGGCCTGGGCGTCCATGTGGAACAGGCCGCTGTCCAGGTCCCAGTCGAAACTGCCCATGCGGTTGAGCGCCAGGATCGGATCCGGGTGGGCGGGCCAGTCGTCCGGGAGTGACAGGGCGCTCGCTCCCCGATCAACCATGGGGCCACCTTGCCAGGGTTTGACCGATTCTTCGACCGGGACGACAGGGTTGGTTCGCAGGAGTTCGGGCCGGAGGCATGCCCCGCTCAGCCGCCGAAGACGTCGGTGGGGCTGTCGAAGATGCTGCCGGTGGTGGTGTCGTCGGGGATCAGTCCGCCGCCGTCGGGCTGGTCGGGGGTGTCGGGCACCGTCTGCGGGCCGATGTCGGCGGAGGGGGTCCGAGACGTGTGGGGCTTCCCGGGCACGGTGGCCGAGGTGCTCGTCGGCGGGGTGGCGGTCACCGTCGCCGTCGGGCAGCCGGTGGGCGGTGTGTACGGCTTCCCCGTCGGTACGACGCCGGTGGTGGCGCCCGGCGTGACGGTCGCGGTCGGCCTCACGCAGTCGGTGGCCGGTGCGGACGGCGGAGCCGAGGACTCCTCGCTCGGCGAGGCACTGGTGGTGTTGCCGGGACCGGCGCTGGACCGGCTGCCGTCGGGGCTCGGAGTGGGAGTCCTCGTGTATGTCGCGGTCGATGTCGGAGGGTCCGGCGGCGGTACGACGTGGTCGTGATGGACGTCGTGCCCGATGGGCCGCTCGATCCAGGTGTTGTTGACGACGTTGATGATCGTGATGTTGGTGACGACCTGGGGCGCCGGGGTCACGACGATCACCTGGGTGGGCCGGTAGCCGGACCAGGGGTGTCCGTTGGTGCCGTGGCGCCCCTGCTCGGCGACGGGCGGCTGCAGCGGATTGCCGCAGGCGCAGCGCACGCGGGGGACGCCCCGGTTGTCGACCAGGACGGCGGTGCCGGCCTGGAGTACGGACGGGAAGCTGGTGAGTCGGCCGCCGCGGAAGCCGTGGTCGGTGACGCGGGTGTCGGCGCGCAGCGCGACGGGGGCGAGGCCGCGCAGATAGTCCGGGACGGAGGCCTGGGAGATGCCCTCGGCCTGAGCGAAGGCCCGGGCCTTGGACGGGTCGGAGGTCAGGTAGTCGATCTGCCGGTTCACGTCGCAGCTGCCGACGCGCTCCGTGCCGCCGTAGAGGCCGGGGGTGGAGCCGGAGATCGACCGCACGGCCCGGGAGGTGCCCGTCGGGGTCGACTGCGGCGGCCGGGCAGCCGGCGACGGGGCGGCCGGCGAAGTGTCGGTGGATTCGGTGAACGGGTCCGGTCCCTGGGCCGCGACCGGCTGCAGGAAGACCTCTCCGCTCTCGCTGTCCGCCCTCGTGGCCTGGTCGCCGTTGCCGCCGCAGCCGGCGACGAAGAGCGCCACCGAGAGCGCGCAGGCGGTGACGAGGGTTCCGGTGACTCTCCGCACCTTGTCCTCCTGCCTCACTTCAGGCAATTCGTCACTATTGTCTGCTTCACTCACTCGGGTTACGCAAGCGGAGGATGGTTACACGGAGCGTGACACAGGGTTCCGGCGCGACACTGGAGTGGGAGGGCACGGCCGTGGACTGGTTCACCACACCCGACTACTGGATGAGCCGGCTGGTCTTCCAGCGGGCTCTGGCCGGTGTGTACCTCGTGGCCTTCCTCACGGCGGCTCTGCAGTTCCGCGCGCTGATCGGCGAGCGCGGCATGCTCCCGGTCCCGCGCTTCACGGAACGGGTGCACTTCAGGCGGGCGCCGAGCCTGTTCCAACTCCACTACTCCGACCGCTTCTTCGCGGCCTGCGCGTGGACGGGCTGCGCGGTGTCGGCGGCACTGCTGGCGGGCCTGGACTCCTCACTCCCGCTGTGGGCCGGGATGTCGCTGTGGCTGATCCCCTGGGCGCTCTACCTCTCGATCGTCAACGTGGGCCAGACCTGGTACGCGTTCGGCTGGGAGTCCCTGCTCCTGGAGGTCGGCTTCCTCGCCGTGTTCCTCGGCAACGACGACATCGCTCCCCCGTTCGTCGTCCTGTTCCTGCTGCGCTGGATCCTCTTCCGGGTCGAGTTCGGCGCGGGCCTGATCAAGATGCGCGGCGACGCCTGCTGGCGAAAGCTGACGTGCCTGGACTACCACCATGAGACCCAGCCGATGCCGGGCCCGCTGAGCTGGTTCTTCCACCATCTGCCGAGGCCCGCGCACCGGGTCGAGGTGGCCGCGAACCACGTCACCCAACTCGTCGTCCCCGTCCTCCTGTTCGCCCCGCAACCGGTGGCCACCGCGGCAGCCTCCCTGATGATCGTCACACAGCTCTGGCTGGTCCTGTCCGGCAACTTCTCCTGGCTGAACTGGATCACCATCGTGCTGGCCGCGTCCGCGCTACGGCTCCCGGCCGACGCACCGTCCGTGCCGAACGCCCCGCTCTGGTACGAGGTCCTGGTCCTCGCGACAGCCGCCCTGCTCATCGGCCTGAGCTACCACCCGGTCGCGAACATGATCTCCCGCCGCCAGGTCATGAACCGCTCCTTCGACCCGCTCCATCTGGTCAACACCTACGGCGCGTTCGGCAGCGTCAGCCGGCTCCGGTACGAGGTGGTGATCGAGGGCACCTCCGACGACGTGCCGCGCGAGGACTCGGACTGGCGGGAGTACGAGTTCAGGGGCAAGCCGGGCGATCCACGGCACTGGCCACGTCAGTTCGCCCCGTACCACCTCCGCCTGGACTGGCTGATGTGGTTCGCCGCGCTCTCCCCGTCCTACGCCGGCTCGTGGTTCGGCACGCTGGTGGAACGGCTCCTGGAGAACGACCGGGACACCCTACGACTCCTCCGCCACTCCCCGTTCCCCCCGGACGCCCCGCCTCGCTTCATCCGGGCGCGACTGTTCCGGTACCGGTACACGAGTTGGCGGGAGTTGCGGGAGACGGGGGCGTGCTGGGAGCGGACGTTCGTGCGGGAGTATCTGCCGCCCACGCGGTTGTCAGGGGTGAGCCGGCGGTCCTGAGCCCTCACAGGCCGTACACCCGGGCCGCGGTCTCTCCGAACACCTCCGCTCGCTCCCTGTCACTCAGGTTGACCACCAACTCCACGGTGGAATCGGCGACTTGGGCGTATGACGCGGCCAGGGTGCACACCGGCCAGTCGGAGCCGAACATCAGTCGCTCGGGCCCGAAGCACTCCAGGGCGACCTGCGCGTAGGGGCGGAGGTCGTCCACCGTCCAGGAGTCGGGGTCGGCCTCGGTGACCAGCCCCGACAGTTTCGCGACCGTGTTGGGCTGGGCGGCGAGGGCGTGGAGGTCGGAGGTCCAGGGCTGCAGGGTGCCGGAGACGACAGGGGGCTTGCCCAAGTGGTCGAGGACGAAGGTGAGGTGGGGGAGGGACGCGGCCGCCTTGGCGCATGCCGGGAGTTGGTGGGGCAGGACCACCAGGTCGTAGACCAGGCCCGCCTCCGCCACCGCCGTCAGGCCTCGGCGTACGTCCGGGCGTAGCAGCCACTCGGGATCCGGTTCGCCCTGGACCTGGTGGCGGATGCCCTTGAGGTACGCGCCCCCGGGCAGTTCGCGCAGGCGGGCGAGTTCGTCGGTGATGTCGGGGCGGGTGAGGTCGGTCCAGCCGACGACGCCGGCGATCAGGTCGTGGCAGGCGGCCAGGGCGAGGAACTCCGGGGTTTCCTCCGGGACGGTGATCGTCTGGACGAGGACCGTGCGGTCGACGCCGGCCGCGCGGGCCTCCGGTTCCAGATCAGCGACCGTGAAGTTGCGGCGGATCGGGCTGTGTTCGGGAATCCAGTCCTGGTCCCGGACCGACAGGTCCCAGACGTGGTGGTGGGCGTCCACCGTCATGGCAGCTCCCAGACCACGGGCAGCCCCGCGTCCGCGCCGTCGTCGGAGTAGTCGTGGACGACGTCCAGCAGCTCCGCCATGCGGGCCTGCCAGGTGACGTTGACCGGGAGTTTCTCGAGCTCGGCGAGGAGGCGGCCGTAGTCCTCGCACTCCAGGACATGGAAGAGGTCGGTGCCGCTGCGCCAGATGGTCCAGGAGGTCGCGCCGGCCGCGCGGATGGCGTCCGTCAGCTCCTTCGGAACCTCGCGGTGGGCGGCCTCGTACTCGGCGATGCGGTCCGCGCGGACCTTGGTGTGCAGGGCGACTCTCATGACGATTCCTCGCTGGGGACGGGGGCCTCGGCGGGCAGGAGTTCCTCGGCGCGCAGTTCCTGCCAGAAGGCGGCGGGCACATCGGCCGCGAACTGCTCCGCGGCGTCCCGGACTTCCCCGGCCGAGCGCGCGCCGACGAGTACGCTCGCGACCGCCGGATGCGCCGCACAGAAGGCCAGGGCCGCGGCCCGCAGGGTCGTGCCGTGGCGGTCCGCGATCGCCTTCAGGTGCAGGGCACGGTCCAGCAACTCGACAGGAGCTGCCGCGTAGTTGTACGTCGCTCCCGGTTTCGGGTCCGCCAGCAGACCGGAGTTGAAGGCGCCGCCGATCACGACGGACCTGCCCCGCTCCTGCGCCGCCGGCAGGAGTTCGCTGAGCGCGCGCTGGTCGAGGAGCGTGTAGCGGCCGGCACACAGGACGACATCGACGTCCGTGTCGCGAAGGAAGCGGGTCAGCATCTCGGCCTGGTTCATGCCGACGCCGATCGCGCCGACCACGCCCTCGGAGCGGAGCTTCTCCAGGGCCGGGTACGCCTCCCGGAAAGCCTGTTCGGCGTGGTCGTCGGGGTCGTGGATGTAGACGACGTCGGCGCGGTCGAGGCCGAGCCGTTCGAGGGCGGCCTCCAGGGTGCGCCGTACGCCGTCCGCGCTGAAGTCCCACACACGGCGATGGGTGGCGGGCACCGCGAAGCCGTTGGCCAGGTCGTCTCCGCCGCCGTCCCAGGGCTCCAGGCGGCGGCCGACCTTGGTGGAGATCGTGAACTCCGCCCGTGGGTGCTCCCGCAGGGCCGCACCGAGGCGGCGTTCGGACAGTCCGAGGCCGTAGTGCGGGGCCGTGTCGAAGTAGCGGATGCCCTGCTGCCAGGCGGCCTGAACGGCCTCGTGCGCCTGCTCCTCGCCGACCTCGGTGTAGAGGCTGGCGATCACCGCCCCGCCGAAGCCCAGCGGGCTGACCTCGACCTCGCTGCCGCCGAGCCGGTTCACTGGCCCACCGGCCTCAGACGAAGGCCCTGCATACCGCCGTCCACGGCGAGGGAGGTACCGGTGGTGGCACCGGACAGGGGGCTCGCCAAGTAGGCGATGGCACCGGCGACCTCGGATGCCGAGACGAGACGGCCGGTGGGCTGGCGGGCCTCCAGGGCGGCGCGTTCGGCGGCCGGGTCGGTGGCCTTGGACAGCAGGCGGCCGATCCAGGGGGTGTCCGCCGTACCGGGGTTGACGCAGTTGACGCGGATGCCCTCGCGGACGTGGTCGGCGGCCATCGCGAGAGTCAGGGAGTACACGGCGCCCTTCGTCGCGCTGTACAGCGCGCGCTGTGGCAGGCCTGCCGTGGCGGCGATCGAGCAGGTGTTGACGATCGCCGCGTGCTGCGACTCCCGCAGGTGTGGGAGGGCCGCGCGGGCCACGCGCACCATGCCGACCACGTTGACGTCGAGGACCCGGTGCCACTCGGCGTCGTCGTTGTCCTCCACCGTCCCCTGGGCGCCGATGCCCGCGTTGTTGACCAGTACGTCGAGGCCGCCCAGCTCGGCGACCGCGGCGGCCACCGCCTCCCGTACGGAGGTGTCGTCGCTGACGTCGGCCCGGAAGCCGAGCAGCGGCTTCTCGACCGAGGAGGGGTCGAGGTCGAGGACGGCGACCTGGGCGCCGCGGGCGGCCAGGAGGTCGGCCGTGGCCCGTCCGATGCCGGAGGCGCCGCCCGTGACCAGGGCCTTGAGGCCCTCGAAGTCGCTCATGCGGCCTGTCCCTTCTTCTCGTCGAGGTCGGCGACCCAGAAGTCGCCGTCGGGGAAGGTGTACCGCGCGATCGACTCGGGACGCATGGCCGCCGAGAAACCGGGTGCGGTGGGTGCCGTGTAGTGACCCTCGCGGATCACCACCGGGTCGAGGAAGTGGTCGTGCAGATGGTCGACGTACTCGATGACCCGGTCCTCGGTGGTGCCGGTGACCGCCACGTAGTCGAACATCGAGAGGTGCTGGACGAGTTCGCACAGGCCCACGCCGCCGGCGTGCGGGCAGACCGGTACGCCGAACTTGGCGGCGAGCAGGAGGATGGCGAGGTTCTCGTTGACGCCGCCGACGCGGGCCGCGTCGATCTGGACGACGTCGAGGGCGCCGGCCTGGAGGAGCTGCTTGAAGACGATGCGGTTCTGGACGTGCTCGCCGGTGGCGACCTTGACCGGGGCGACGGCCTCGCGGATCGCCGCGTGGCCGAGGACGTCGTCGGGGCTGGTGGGTTCCTCGACCCAGTACAGGTCGAACTCGGCGAGGGCCTTGGTCCAGCGGATCGCCTCGTCGACGTCCCAGCGCTGGTTGGCGTCGATCGCCATACGAATGTCCGGGCCGACGACCGCACGGGCGACCCGGCAGCGGCGGATGTCGTCGTCGAGGTCGGCGCCGACCTTCAGCTTGATCTGTGTGAATCCGTCGGCGACGGCCTGGGCGGCGAGGCGGGTGAGCTTCTCGTCGCTGTAGCCGAGCCAGCCGGCGGAGGTGGTGTACGCCGGGTAGCCGCGCTCCAGCAGGCGGGGGATGCGCTCGGCGGCGCCCTGTCGGCCGCGGCGCAGGATGTCCAGCGCCTCCTCGGGCGTGAGCGCGTCCGTCAGGTAGCGGAAGTCGATCTGCGAGACCAGCCACTCGGGGTCGGCCTCGGCGAGCAGCCGCCACAGGGGCTTGTCGGCGCGCTTGGCGGCGAGGTCCCACACGGCGTTGATGACCGCGCCGATCGCCATGTGCATCACGCCCTTCTCGGGCCCCAGCCAGCGCAGTTGGCTGTCCCCGATGAGGTCCCGGTAGACCGCTCCCGGGTCGGCACACAGCTCGTCGACCGACCGTCCGACCACGTGGTGGCGCAGCGCGTGGATCGCGGCGACCTGGACCTCGTTGCCCCGCCCGATGGTGAAGGTGAAGCCGTGCCCCTCCGGACCGTCCTCGGCATCGGTGCGCAGTACGACGTACGCGGCCGAGTAGTCGGGATCCGGGTTCATCGCGTCGGAGCCGTCGAGCTCGCGCGAGGTCGGGAACCGGATGTCGTGGGTGTCGACCGCTGTGATGCGGACGGGCGTCGGGGACACGGAGGGCCTTTCGGTCGGTGACAGAGAACGGTGTCGGTGTCAGTCCTGGGCGCGGCCCGTCGTCACACGGGCGATCATGAGGGCGACCAGGATGATTCCGCCGTAGATGGCCTGGATCCAGAAGGACGGCACCTGGGCGAGGGTGAGCAGGTTCTGCACGACCCCGAGGAGGAGTACGCCGGTCAGGGCGCCGAACATGGTGCCCTTGCCGCCGTCGAGGCTGATGCCGCCGATGACCGCCGCCGCGAACACGGTGAAGATCATGTTCTGGCCCTGGTTGGCACTGATGGCGCCGACGTACCCGGTCTGCATGATCCCGCCGACGGACGCGAGCACGCCCGCCACGACGAACACGCCGAGCATGACCCGCTCGACGCGGATACCGGCCGCGCGGGCCGCGTCCGCGTTGCCGCCGATGGCGTAGAGGGCGCGTCCTATGCGGTGGTACTTCAGGACGAGCCCGGCGACGGCGAAGGCGACCGCCGCCAGCCATATGGACATCGGGACGTTGAGGAAGGTGCTGGTGGCCAGGGTGTAGAAGCTGTCGGGCATGCCGAACAGGGTCTTGCCCTTGGTCGCGCCGACCAGCAGCCCGCGCAGGACGATCAGCATCGCGAGCGTCACGATGAAGGCGTTGAGCTTGAACTTGACGACGAGGATGCCGTTGAAGGCGCCGACGGCTCCGCCCACCAGGAGGATCGCGAACAGGGCGAGTCCGGCGGGGAGTTCGGTACCCCAGCCGGACTGCGCGGAGGGCAGCACGAGGAGGGCCCCGACGGCGGGGGCGATACCGACGACCGATTCGAGGGACAGGTCGAACTTGCCGGTGATCAGGACGAGCGACTCGGCGAGCACGACCATCGCGAGCGCGGCGGAGGCACCGAGGATCGAGATCAGGTTGCGCTCGGTGAGGAACGCGTCGTTGACCACCGCGCCCAGCACCATCAGCAGCAACAGGGCGGGTACGAGGGCCAGTTCGCGGGCCCGGCGCAGCAGTACCGTCTTGGCCGACCGCGCGACGGGGGCGCTCGGCGGTGCGAGCGGTTCGGCCGCCTTGGTGTCAGCCATGGTCCACTCCTTCGATGGAGGCGATCAGCTCGTGGTCGCGCCAGCCCGCCGGATGCTCGGCGACGACGCGGCCGTGGAAGAGGACGAGGACGCGGTCGCAGCGCCGCAGGTCGTCGAGTTCGTCGGAGACGACGAGCACCGCGGTGCCGTCCTCGCGGGCGGTGTCCACGCGGGCGAGCAGGGACTCCTTGGACTTCACGTCGACGCCCGCGGTGGGGTTGATGAGGACGAGGAGCGTCGGGTCGGAGGCGAGGGCACGGGCCATGACGACCTTCTGCGCGTTGCCGCCGGACAGGTCGGAGACCGGCTGCTCGGGGCCCTCGGTGTGGATGTCGAGGCGGTCGATCAGCTCGGTGGCGAAGCCGCGTTTGCGGTCGGTGCCGATGAAGCCGAAGCGGCCGAGCCGGTCGAGGACGCTCATGGTGGCGTTGTCGCCGATGGTCATGGAGCGCACCAGGCCCTGCTCGTGCCGGTCGCGCGGGACGCACCCGACGCCTGCCTCCAGGGCGGCCTGCACCGAGCCGAACTTCAGCCGCTCGCCGTCGAGTCGGGCCCATCCGGCGGTGGGTGTGCGCAGGCCCGCGAAGGCCTCCGCCAGCTCGATCTTGCCGCTGGCGCTGGACCCGGCGAGCCCGACGACCTCGCCGCGCCGGACGGTCAGGTCGATGTCCTCGTACGCCTCCGAGGTGAGCCCGCGTGCGTCGAGGAGGACGGGCGCGCTGTCGTCGACGAGCCCTTCCTGTACGGCCTGTTCGGCGATGGTCTCGATGGACTCCCCCGCCATGGCCTCGATCAGCGCCGCCCTCGGCAGGTCGGCGACCGGGGCCGTGGTGATCCAGCGCGCGTCGCGCAGGACGGTGACGGTCTGGCAGACCTCGTAGACCTCCTGCAGATGGTGGGAGATGAACAGGAAGGTGACACCTGAGTCCTGCAGGCCGCGCATCCGGTCGAAGAGCCGCTCGATCTCGCGGTTGTCGAGCTGGGCGGTCGGCTCGTCGAGGATGATGAAGCGGGCGCCGAAGCTCAACGCCCGTGCGATCTCCACCATTTGACGGTCCTCGACCTTGAGGTCGGCGGTGCGCGCCTCGGGGTCGACGTGCACGTCCCAGGTGTCGAGAAGGGCGGTCGCCTCGCTCCTCAGCCGACGCCAGCTGATGAAGCCCCGGCGCTGCGGCTGACGGTTGATGAAGAGGTTCTCGGCGACCGTCAACTCAGGGACTACGGTGGGGTGTTGGTAGACGCAGGCCACCTTGCGGCGCCATGCGTCGCGGTCGGCGAGCGGGGGCGCGGGCTCACCGTCGAAGCGGACCGTGCCCTCGTCGGGCGCCTCCAGGCCGGTCAGGATCCGGACCAGGGTCGACTTGCCGGCGCCGTTGCGGCCGACGAGGGCGTGGGACTCGCCGGGCAGCACGGTGAGCCTGCCCTCCGCGAGGGCGGTGGTGGGGCCGTAGCGCTTGACGATGTCCCGCGCCTCAACAAGTGGCGTACTCATTTGACCGTGTTGCCCCAGAGCTTGGGGTCGTCGACGTTGGACTTGGTGACCAGTGGGGCCGGCAGCTGGTCCTCGAGGATGCCGCTGGGCAGCTTGACGATGGTCGAGTCGTGGTCGGTCGGGCCGGGCTTGAAGGTCTTCCCCTCCATCGCCGCCTTGATGTAGTACATGCCGTACTTGGCATAGGCGTCGGCCGGCTGGGAGACGGTCGCGTCGATCTCGCCCTTGCGGATGGCGTCGAACTCCTGCGGGATGCCGTCGTTGGAGACGATGACGATGTGGCCCTTCTGGCCCGCCGTCTTCAGCATGTTCTTCGACTTCAGGGTCTGCAGGGTGGGCGCGAGGTAGACGCCGCCGGCCTGCATGTAGATGCCCTTGATGTCGGGGTTGGCGTTCAGCAGGGTGTCGAGCTTCGAAGCGGCCGTGTCGGACTCCCACTTGGCGGGGATCTCCAGGACCTTCAGCTTGGGGTACTTCTTCTTCACGCAGGACCGGAACGCCTCCGAACGGTCCCGGCCGTTGACCGAGGCCAGGTCGCCCATGATCTGCACGACCTTGCCGCTGGTGACGTGCTGGCCCAGGTAGTCGCAGGCCTTCGTGCCGTACGCGACGTTGTCGGCGCGCACCACCATCGCGACCTTGCCCTTGTCCGGCGCCACGTCGACAGCGACGACCGGCACGTCCTTGCGCTCGGCCTGGTCGAGGCCCGCCTCGATGGCGGCGCTGTCGAGCGGGGCCACGACCAGGCCCTTGACGCCCTGGTTGAGCTGGTTGTTGATGTCGGTGATCTGCTGCGAGGGGTCACTGTTGGAGTTGACCGTCTTCAGCGCGTCGACGCCCTCGGACTTCGCCATCTTCGGCACGTAGTCGTTGTACGACTGCCAGAACGGCGAGGTCAGCAGGGGCAGGATCACCCCGACCTTGCCGGTGCCGCCGCCTCCCGCACTACCGGAGCCCCCGGTGTCCTTGGTGCTGCCGCACGCGGCGAGCGCGAGCGAGGCGCTCGCGGCCACCACCATCACTGAGACCATGCGAAACCTGTTCCGCTTCCCCACTGTTCTGCCGGGCATCTGGCGGCTCCTCGTTGAGCGTGTTCGAGCAGATGACCGCATACTTATCAGACCACTCGGCCAGAACAACACCCTCCAGCGGCAGATTTTCACGGATTCGAGCCATAGTGGTCCGACCACATCGCCGGTTAGACTGCGGCGCACCCGGTGAGTGGAGGAATGGCGTGGACGAGACAGCCCCGCAGAAGGGCACCGTGACCCAACGCGCCATCGAGCAGATCAAGGCGCTGATCGCGGAGGGCAGGCTGGAGCCGGGCCAGCGCCTGCCCACCGAGCGCGACCTCGCCGTCCAGCTGGGCATCTCCCGCAGCTCGATGCGGGAGGCGATCCGCGCCCTCACCGTGCTCGGCGTGCTGGAGGCCCGCCACGGCTCCGGCATCTACGTCACCCAGCTGGAGGCCGGCGATCTGCTGGAGACGTTCGGCGTCGTCGCCGACCTGTCCCGGGGCCCGCGTCTGGTGGAGCTCCTGGAGGTCCGCCGCATCCTGGAGTCGACGGCCACGGCACTGGCGGCGGCCCGCATCACCCCGGACCAACTGGCCGAGGTCGAGAAGCACTTGATGGCGATGAACGCCACGGACGACCCGGACGAGATCATCGCCCACGACCTCGCCTTCCACCGCGAGATCGCCACGGCCGCCGGCAACGAGACCATGGCCGCCATCCTGGAGGGCCTCTCCTCCCGCACCTTCCGAGCCCGGGTGTGGCGCGGCTATCAGGAGGAGGGCGCCTTCGAGCGCACCCGCCGGGAACACACGGCGATCCACCGCGCGCTGGTGGCCCACGACCCGGAGGCGGCCCGGGCGGCCGCGGCCGCGCACGTGGGGGAAGTGGAGCAGTGGCTCCGGACGCAGTTGGGGGGCTGAGAGCCCTTCCGACCGATCGAGTCCCCTGCCGACCTGATGTCGGCCTCCTGGCGCACGAGGACATGCACTGCCGCGACTCGTGGTCCTCTCAACGGCTCTTCGAGAACGGGCAGGCGACAGCCGGGCGAAGCCCCGCCCGGCTGCCGGCCGCTCCCGCCACGGTCCAGCCCCTCCGCATCCGCAGGGTGACCAGCTCGAACGGCCGCAGGCGTACGGCGACGCGGTCACCGTCGTGCTCGACCGCCGCCGCGTCGGACAGCGGCCGTTCCAGCAGGTCCGTCGCCGTGACCTCCGCGACCTCGAAGCCGGCCGTCAGCACCGCCCTGGCCCGTCCCCCGTGCGCCTCGTGGAAACGGACCACGACGTCCCCGCTGCCGTCGTCGGCCAGCTTGACCGCCGTGACCACGACGGCCTCCTGATCCACCGTCACCAGCGGCGCGACCTCGCGCGCACCGTCGACTCGCCGCTGCGGAAGGTTGATCCGCCATCCCTCCCGCACGGCGTCCCCGATCCCCGCCCCCGGGACGAGAGCGTGCCGGAAGCGATGGACGCCCTGGTCGGTCTCGGGGTCCGGGAAGCGCGGGGCGCGCAGCAGGGAGACGCGGACCGTGGTGGTCGTACCCCGGTCGCCGTCCGTGCGCACGGTGCGGGTCACGTCATGGCCGTACGTCGAGTCGTTGACGACCGCGACGCCCCAGCCGGGCTCCTCGAAGTGGACGAAGCGGTGGTTGCAGGCCTCGAACTTGGCGGCTTCCCAGGAGGTGTTGGTGTGCGTGGGGCGGTGAAAGTGCCCGAACTGGGTCTCCGACGCATAGCGTTCGGCGTGCAGGTCGAGCGGGAAGGCGAGCTTCAGGAACTTCTCCGTCTCGTGCCAGTCCACCTCCGTGTCCAGCACCAGCCGCCGCTCCCCCGGCGCCAGTGACAGCACCTGAGTGACACGCGAGGAGCCGAAGGACCGGACGATCCGCACCGATGTGCCGTCCCCGCCGGGGGTCACCTCGTCGGCGTCCGTGAGGTCGGTGACCGTGTTGCGGTAGAACTCGTCCACGTCCCAGGCGTCCCACATGTTCGGGAAGTCGGGGTGGAGTTGAAGGAGGTTGGCGGCCCGTCCCGGGGCGATCGTCTCGCGGTCCGCCTCGATGTCGTACGCCGAGACGACCAGCCCCTGCGCGTCGATCACGATCCGCAGGAGTCCGTTGTCGAGGACGTGTCCGCCCTCAGGGCGTGAAGTGAGGGTGGTGGCGCCTTGTGCGACCGCCGTGCCCGCGCCGCCCGCCGGGACGCCGGCGCGGGTGTGCGGGGCCGAATTGAAGACGAGGGGCGTCGATCCCTCGCCCGCCAGGGCGCGTTGGGCCGCATCGACGATGGCGTTCAACTCGGCGGCGAGGCGCTCGTAGGTCGCCCTCGCCTCCCGGTGGACCCAGGCGATGGACGAGCCGGGCAGGATGTCGTGGAACTGGTGCAGCAGCACCGTCTTCCAGATACGGTCCAACTCCTCGTACGGATAGGGGAATCCGGTCCGTACGGTCGCCGTGGCCGCCCACAGCTCGGCCTCGCGCAGGAGGTGTTCGCTGCGGCGGTTGCCCTGCTTGGTCCTGGCCTGACTGGTGAGGGTGGCGCGATGGAGTTCGAGGTAGAGCTCGCCGGCCCAGACGGGCGGTTCGGGGTATTCGGCCTCGGCCTTCTCGAAGAACTCCCGCGGTGTCTCCCAGGCGACGGTCGCCGAGCCCTCCAGGTCGTGGACACGGGCCGCCTTGGCGACCATCTCACGGGTCGTGCCGCCGCCGCCGTCGCCCCAGCCGGTCGGGGCGAGCGAGTGGCGGGCCACTCCCTTGTCCTTGAAGTTGCGTGCCGCGTGGGCGAGTTCGCTGCCCTTCATGGAGCAGTTGTAGGTGTCGACGGGCGGGAAGTGGGTGAAGATCCGGGTGCCGTCGATGCCCTCCCAACGGAAGGTGTGGTGCGGGAACTTGTTGGTCCGGGACCAGGAGATCTTCTGTGTGAGCAGCCACTTGGACCCGGCCGCCTTGATGATCTGCGGGAGCCCGGCGGCGAAGCCGAAGGTGTCCGGCAGCCAGGCCTCCTCGTTCTCGATGCCGAACTCGTCGAGGAAGAACCGCTTGCCGTGCACGAACTGGCGGGCCATCGCCTCCGAGCCCGGCATGTTGGTGTCCGACTCCACCCACATCCCGCCGGCCGGCACGAACCGCCCGTCCGCGACCGCCTTCTTCACCTTCGCCCACACCTCCGGCCGGTGGTCCTTCACCCATGCCCACTGCTGGGCCTGCGACATGGCGAAGACGAAGTCGGGCTCGTCGTCGAGGAGTGCGGTCATGTTGGAGGTCGTACGGGCGACCTTGCGGACCGTCTCGCGCAGCGGCCACAGCCACGCCGAGTCGATGTGGGCGTGACCGACGGCGCTGATCCGGTGGGCGGACGGGGCGGCGGGGGTGCTCAGGACCTCGGCCAGGCGTGCACGGGCCTGCTCCGCGGTGCCGTTGACGTCCTGCAGGTCCACCGCGTCGAGCGCCTTCTCCACCGCCCGCAGGATCTCCCAGCGCCGTGCCGACTCCACCGGCAGCTCGGCCATCAGCTCGCCGAGCACCTCCAGGTCGAGGACCAGCTGCCACACCGTCTCGTCGAAGACGGCCAGGTCCATCCGGGTGAGGGTGTACTGCGGTTCGCCGCCGGCTGTCTCCTTGTCGCCCAACTGGGTGGGCAGGAAGGGGTGGTAGTCGAGGATGACGGGGTTGGAGGCCGCCTCGATGTGCAGGCGCACCTCCTCGCCGCCCTCGGCGGGCGCGCCGACGCGCACCCACTGGTTGCGTGGGTTGAGGCCCTTCACCGGGGTGCCGTCGGGCCGGTAGACCAGGCCCTCGCACTGGAAGCCGGGCATGTTCTCGTCGAAGCCCAGGTCGAGGACCGCTTCGACCGTCCGGCCGGCCCACGCCTCGGGGACCCTTCCGGTGACCCGGAACCAACTCGTCCCCCACGGAGCACCCCACCGGGCGCCCACCGCGATCGGCTCGGGCTCGGCCGCCAGTCCCTCCTCCACCGGCACCGGCTCGCCGGGCGCGTGCCACACCGCGACCTCCAGCGGCACGGACTCGGGGTACACGGCGGGCCGGATGCGCTCGTCGAGGACACGCTTGAGACGGGCTTCGACCAGGGTGCGGTCGTCATGCATGCGGGGTGCTCCAAGGGTGGGAGAAGGATACGGCGGATACGACTGATACGGGTGCTACCAGGTGTGGGTGACGGTGACGGGGTCCGACGAGGTGTACGGCTCCCCCACGGCACGCAGCTCCAGCCGCGCCTCCGTCTCGCCCTGTTCGGGCTGGAGGCCGGCCAGGAAGTAGGCACGCTGGCCGGTGGCTCCGAGGAAGCGGCGGGTGCCGTCGGGCAGGAGGCGGTGGAGGGTGTAGTGGCGTACGTCGCCGGGCGCCGGGTCCCAGGCGAGGCGCAGGTCGCCTCCGGTGGCAGCGGTGATGCGGAGGCCGGAGGGGGCTACGGGGGTGTCGACCGTGTCCCGTACCGCCAGCGCACCCAGTCGCCACTGCACGGGACCATCGATCGCGGTGAGTCGCACACCGATGGCACGGATGGTTCCTGAGAGGCCTGTGAGCGGGACAGTCACAGTGTTCCAGTTGTTGACCGAGTTCACGGGCAGATAGGTGTACGGCGGTGTCGCACCCGGTGAACTCGGCTCGGCTGTGGCCACGGCGAGCTCGACGTTCACGGCGCCCGCGTCGACCCGGTGCGTGAGCTCGACAACCGTGTTCACGGCAATCGGCAGGTGTGTCGCGTACAAGTCGAGCACCGCGGGTTCGCTCAGTTCACCCTCCACCAGCACACTGCTCCCACCCCGCCACGCGTCCGCGAAGTCGAACGAGACAGTCGGCCGCTCCCCCGCCGTCCGCACCACCCACCGCCGCGACGGCAGCCGGTCCTGCAGCCCGAGGTGGTTCCACGCCACGTCCGACGTGACGGCCCCCTCCTCGTACCACCGCAGCCCATGCCCCGTGTTGAAGGTGCTCGCGAACGGCACCCCGCTCACCGTCGACCGATCCGCGACCGACACGGCGGGCGCCCGCCAGGGATCACCTGCGTCCGGCTGCGCGGGATCGAGCGAACGCCCGGTCCAGAACCGGTCGTCGGCGGCGTGGAAGTCGGCCGGCGTCCGGGAGGCCGGGAGGTGGTTACGGGTCCACTCGGGCCGGTAGAAGCCGATCGACGTGATGTGCGCCGTGGCGCTCGGCACGATCGCGTCCCAGCTCACGCTCGTACCGGACCCGTTGGACTCGACGTCGACCCCCGCCCACAACTCGTAGCGGCTGCGCCCCAGTTGATCGGCCTTCGTCCCGGACGAGGACAGTGTGCTCGCGCTCCACCGGAAGTCGACGAACATGTCGTCGGCGGCCTGGAAGAAGGCCTGGTTCTGGCTGTTCAGCGCGCCCTGCCAGCTCACCGTCCCGTTCACGGTCATCGCGTCGTACCAGGTCACACGCTGCCCCCGTGCGGAGGCCAGCGACTTCAGCTCCTTGACGAAGCCGAGCATGTCAGCGCCCAGGGCCGCATCCCCGCCGCCGGTCTCGGCGTTGACGAACCATCCGTCGAAGCCGTACGCGGCGGCGACGGCCACCAGCTGGGCGGCGAGCGGACAGTGGCCGGAGGAGTCCTTCTGGACCAGGTCGCGGGTCCACTGGAGCCGGC
Organism: Streptomyces sp. NPDC001617; assembly: GCF_053596855.1. Classification (NCBI taxonomy): domain Bacteria; kingdom Bacillati; phylum Actinomycetota; class Actinomycetes; order Kitasatosporales; family Streptomycetaceae; genus Streptomyces; species Streptomyces sp. NPDC001617. The sequence goes on along the minus strand of NZ_JBSFHA010000013.1, from coordinate 94,530 downwards.
CACCGTAGGCGGTGGGCGGCAGGAAGATGTTGCCGAGGACGGGCACGCCGTGGCGGTGGGCGGCGTCGACGACGGGCGCGTTCGGCGCGAGGATCAGCCCTTCTCCCGACGAGCCGCCCCAGAAGACGAGTTCGTCGAGGTAGGCCCAGTGGGTGAGGGCGTAGTAGTCGGCGGTCGCCGAGCCCTGGGAGGGGTTGCCGGAGGTCGGCCCGAAGGAGACCAGCGACTGGATGCGGGCTTGCCCGGAGCGGGCAGTGCTGTTCGCCGGGGTCGGGGTGAAGCGGGGCGCGAGCGGCACGGAGGCGGCGTTGAAGGCGAGGTCGGTGTCGCCGTCCGCCGTCCAGGACTTGAGGCTGCGCCAGGTGATGCCGGCGCCGGGGGTGCCCGAGGGCAGCGAGTCCGGGTACCAGTAGGAGGCGTACGGCTGAGTGGCCGTGGCGGCGGCCTTCGGGGCGGCGGAGGCCGGCAGGGGCGGGAGCAGGGCGGCTGCCGCACCGGCGAGCAGGACGGTGCGTCTGGTGGGGTTCACGAGCTGGTGCCTCCTTGTGGGGTGGGGAGTACCTGTTCGGGAGTGACGACTTCGGTGATGCCGCGGGCGGTGAGGTGGTCCTTGTCGTCCGCGCGGGTGTCGAGGACGGTGGTGGGGCGGGCGCCGTCGGCGGTCAGCCGGAAGTAGGCGTCGAAGACGGGGCCGCCGGGTGCGCAGAGTGAGCGGACGGCCGGATCGGCGGGGACGACGAGCGCCGTGGTCCTGGGAGCGGCCGCGTAGGTGTCCGCGCGAGCCGCGGCCTCGGTCAGGACCCGTGCCGCGTCCTTGGGACGCCGGTCATTGGTCAACAGGCCGAGCCCGTACTCGAGTTCGGGAAAGTCCGCGAGCTCCCGGGACACGTCGTGGGAGCACCACCAGGTGATGCCCCACAGGTCGGGGCAGTCCAGGGCGTTCGCGACGGTCGCCTCGGTGAAGGCGGCGGCATGCTCGGGCGGGATCAGCGGGGCGGGGGCGCCGACCTCCTGGAGCCAGACGGGGCGGTGCGGGTCACCGGCCCAGGCCCTGCTCAGTTCGACGAGGTACGCGGCGTGGTGTTCGGTGGGGACGGAGGTACGGCCGTGGCGCTGGGCGGTGCCGTTGAAGACCCAGGAGTGCACGGCTGTCATGGCGCCGTGCCGGGCGGCCTGGGCCGGGGTGAACGGCATGTCGTCCTGGTACCAGGTCGCGTCGTACTCGGCGTGCAGGTGCAGCCGGCCCGGGGCGCCCTCCGCGCAGGCGGCCAGCATCCGCACCAGCCAAGCCTCGATCTGCTCCTCGGAAGCCCGGTCGGGATCGGGATGCGGGCACGCCGAGAACTGGTTGACCTCGTTGCCGAGGGTCATGCCGAGGAAGTTGGGGCGGTCGGCCAGGGCGGTGGCGAGGGTGCGCAGGTAGGCGGCCTGGCCGTCGATCACCGCCGGGTCGGTGAAGAGGTTCCGTCGGTGCCAGGTCCGTGTCCAGGACGGCAGGAAGTCGAAGCTGCTCAAGTGCCCCTGCAGACCGTCCACGTTGACGTCGAGTCCGCGTTCGGCGGCGGCGTCCGCGAGGGCCACGAGCTGCTCCACGGCCCGGGGCCGGATCAGCGTCCGGTTGGGCTGGAAGTACGGCCACAGCGGGAAGACCCGGATGTGGTCGAGCCCCAGGGCGGCGATGGAGTCGAGGTCGGCGCGTACGGAGTCGAGGTCGAAGTCGAGCCAGTGGTGGAACCACCCTTCGCTGGGGGTGTAGTTGACGCCGAAGCGCACGGCAGCAGACATGCAGCAGTCCTTGAGGCTCGATGGCGGCGGTCAGCCCTTCACGGCCCCCTCGCCCACCCCGCGGAAGAAGTACCGCTGCAGACAGGCGAAGAGGGCGATCAGCGGGGCCACGGCGATGACCGTGCCCGCGGCGACGAGCCGTTCGTCGTTGGCGAAGGTGCCGTGCAGATAGTTGAGGCCGATGGTCAGGGTGAACTTGGAGGGGTCGCTCAGCACGATCAGCGGCCACAGGAAGTCGTCCCAGGCGCCCATGAAGGCGAAGATCGCCACGACCGCGACGGTTCCCCGCACCGACGGCAGCGCGATGCGCAGGAACCGCTGCCAGACGTTGGCGCCGTCGACATAGGCCGCCTCCTCGATCTCGTACGGCAGGTTGAGGAAGGCGTTGCGCATCAGCAGCACGTTCATGGCGCCGATGCAGCCCGGCAGGACGACACCGATGAGGGTGTTGTTGAGGCCGAGCTCCCGCATGGTCGTGAACTGGGCGATGATGATGCCCTCGACGGGCACGAGCATCGCCAGGATGAAGACGAGGGTGGCGACCCGACGCCCCCGGTACCGGAGTCGGGCCAGGGCGTAGCCGGCGAGGGCCGAACCGACGCAGTTCGTCACGACGTTGGCGGTAGCGACCTTCAGCGAGTTGAAGGCGTAGTCCCAGACCGGGATGGTGTCCGCGACCCGTTCGTAGTTGTGCAGGGTGGGATGGCCGGGCAGGAACTTCGGCGGGGAGCTGAAGATGTCCTCGGTCGGCCCCTTGAGCGAGGTGGACAGCTGCCACAGGAACGGGCCGACGGTCAGGGCGAGTACGGCGAGCAACAGGGCGTAGCGCAGGGCGAGTTCCCAGACCCGGACGCGGCGGCCGTGTTCGTCGGTGATGCTCACGCCTCGCTCCTCCGGTCCGCCCGCAGCACCAGCAGCATCAACGCGACGGTGACGACGAAGACGACGACCGAGATGGCCGAGGCGTAGCCGACCCGGCCCGTCAGTCCGGTTCCCGTGCGCTGGACCAGCATCACCAGCGTCGTGTCCTCCCCCGCTGGGCCCCCGCTCGGCCCCGCCATCAGATACACCTCGGAGAACACCTTGAACGCGGCGACCGAGGACAGCGCCCCGACCAGCACCATGGTGGACCGCACGGCCGGCACCGTGACGGCCATGAACCGGCGCACCGCCCCGGCACCGTCGACCGCGGCGGCCTCGTGCAGTTCCCGCGGGACGTCGGCCAGAGCCGCCAGATAAATGATCATGTAGTAGCCGAGGCCCTTCCACACCGTCACGGCCATGGCGCTCAGCAGGAGCAGCCACTGGTCGCTGAGGAAGCCGACCCGGCCGACTCCGACCGTCTCCAACAGGGAGTTGATCAGGCCGCGTTCGTCCAGCAGCCACACCCAGATCAGCCCGACCACGACGATCGAGGCGACGACCGGGGTGTAGAAGGCGGACCGGAAGAAGGTGATGCCGGGGATGTTCTTCTGCACCAGCAGCGCGAGCAGCAGCGGCAGGACCACCAGCGCGGGGACGACTCCGAGGACGTAGAGCGTGCTGTTGCGCAGGCCGATCCAGAACATGTCGTCGTGCAGCAGCTCGCGGAAGTTGGCGAGCCCGACGAACGTGCCCGGGATCAGGGTGCGCCGGTCGGTGAAGGCGTTGACCAGCGTGGAGACGAACGGGTACAGGATGAACACGCCGGTGATCAGCAGTCCGGGTGCGGCGAACAGCCAGGGGCTGGCGGGCAGTTGGCGCCGCACGCGCTGCTCACCCCGACGGCTTTGCACGCGCCGCACCCCGGACACGGAGGACAAGGCCATCTCCCGTCCCTAACCCTGCTGCTGGAGAAGCGTGTTGCAGGCCTTGACAGCGTTGTCGAGAGCCGCCTTGGGACTCTCCTTGCCCTGCAGGGCCTTGGCGACCTCGTTCCGCAGCGCCGTCTTCATCTGCTCGCTGAACAGTACGGGCGTGTAATTGACCGCGTTCTTCAGGGACTTGGCGGCGGCGATCCGCACCCGCGTCTCGTCGGTCCCGTCCTCCTTGGTGAAGTACGGGTCGTCGAGGGAGCCGGCGGTGCTCGGGAAGATGGCGACCTTCTTGGCGAAGGACATCTGGTGCTCGGCGTCGGTGACCCAGTGCGCGAAGGCGACGGCCGCAGGGGTGTGCTTGGTCTTGGAGTTGACCATCACGCCCATCACGTACATGTTGACGTGCCCGGTGCTGGTGATCTGGTCGGTGATGCCGATGTTCTTGTACAGGTTCGGCGCGTTCTTCTTGAAGTTGCCGAGGTCGAGGGCGCTGCCGGGGTTCATGGCGACGGCCTCGGTGAGGAACTTCTTGCCGGACGACTCGGGGGTGGCGGTCAGCGCCTGCGGGTCGAGCGCCTTGGCCTCGTACAACTCCTTGTACTTGGTGAGGAGTTGTACGCCCTTGGCGTCGTTGAAGGAGAAGGCGGTGCCCTGCTTGTTCATCAGCTCGACGCCGTAGCGTCCGAAGTCCTCGACGGTGGGGACGTTGGCGAGGGTGGCGACCTTGCCGTCGCTCTTCTTCGCCAGCTCCAGGGCGTCGTCGAAGAGTTCGTCGTACGTCTTCGGCGGCTGGTCGGGGTCGAGGCCGGCCCTCTTGAAGAGGGACTTGTTGTAGAAGAGCGGGCCGGTGTTGAGGTACCAGGGGAAGGCGTACGTGCCGGTCATGCCCGGAATCCGGTGGCTGGCCCAAGCGCCCGCCAGATACTCCTTCCTGTACTTCGCGGCGGCCTTGTCGAGGTCGAGTGCGAGGCCGGCCTTGGCGAGCGGGGCGACGAGGTCCGGGGAGACGTTGACGACGTCCGGCAGGGTGCCGCTCGCCGCGTCCGCGCTGATCTTGTCGGCATAGCCCTCGGCGGGCTGGTCGATCCACTTCACATGGGTGTCGGGGTACTTCTTCTCGAAGTCGGCGATGACACCCTCGAAGTACGACTTGAAGTTGGCGCGCAGATTCCAGGTCTGGAAGGTGATGTCGCCCTCGACCTTGCCGGAGGCGTCGGTCGAGCCGCCGTCGTCCCCGGAGCCGCAGGCGCTCAGCGGCAGGACGAGGGCGGCAACGGCGGCCGCGGCGAAGGTTCTGCGGGATGTGGGCACGGTGAACCGGCCTCCTTGGGGGCGGAGTTGGCCAATGACGCAGACCTTGCACGCCGTTTCCCGGGCCCGTCAATGGCTCCCACAGAGCTAATCTCATTAGTTGCTAATACGCATTAGAGAGTTCCAGCTGAACCGCATTAGTGCATACTGACCCGGGAATGTGTCAGTGGATTGGGGAACAGCGTGTCAGGCAAGCGGTCACCGGCGCGCCGCCCGACGATGAAGGACATCGCACGGCACGCCGGCGTTTCCCAGAGCGCCGTCTCGTTCGCCCTCAACGACCGTCCCGGTGTCTCCGAGGTGACCCGCGACCGGGTGCGCCGGGTGGCCGAGCAGCTGGGCTGGCGGCCCAGTGCGGCGGCCCGCCAGCTGTCCGGGGAGGGCGCGGCGACGGTCGGCTTCGTGCTCGCCCGACCCGCCGACACCCTCGGCGTGGACTCCTTCTTCCTCCAGCTCGTCTCGGGCATACAGGAGGTGCTGGCCGAGCGGCATCTCGGCCTGCTGTTCCAGGTGGTCGAGGACGTCGACGACGAATGTGCCGTCTATCGCCGCTGGTGGGCGGAGCACCGGGTGGACGGCGTCCTCGTCGTCGACCCGCGCACCGACGACCCGCGCCCGGACCTCCTCGACGAGCTCGGCCTGCCCGCCGTGGTGATCGGCGGCGCCCCCGACGAGCGCCACCCCGGCCTGTCGACGGTCTGGGCGGACGACGCGGGCGCCATGGCCTCGGTCGTGGACGAGCTCTCCACGCTCGGCCACCGCCGGATCGTGCACATCGCGGGCCTTCCGGGCCTCGCCCACACCGAGCGCCGTATCCGCACCCTGCGCGCGGAGGCCGAGCGCCGGGGCCTGACCGAGGTGGAGTCGGTGACCACCGACTACTCCGACGCGGAGGGCGCGGCGGTCACCCGCCGGGTCCTGCGGCGCCCCGCTTCCCCGACCGCGCTGATCTACGACAACGACGTGATGGCCGTGGCCGGCGTCGCCACCGCGGCCGAACTGGGCTTCTCCGTGCCGGCCGATGTGTCGGTGGTGGCCTGGGAGGACTCGGCGCTGTGCCGCATGGTCAAGCCGTGGCTGTCGGCGCTGTCCCGGGACAGCGTGGAGTTCGGGCGTACGGCGGCCAGGGAGCTGACGGCGCTGGTGGACGGCGGACCGGCGCGGACGGTGCGGGTACCGGTGCCTCGGGTGATCGTGCGGGACAGCACCGGGGTCGCACGAGGGGCCTGAGCCGGAAGCGGGCCGTGCTCTCCACCAGCGGCGGACGCACCGCACCCGGCTCGCCGTCCACCGTGGCCGCCACGTACGTGAGCATCCGGCCCACCCGTCGGTTGAGGTCGCACGGCAGGTTCAGGGTCGGGGCCGACGCCTCGTCCAGCCGCGCGCTCTGCTCCGGGGTCAGCCGGACCTCCGGCCCCACGAGGTCGGCCTCCAGGAGCTCGCCCGTCCCTGCGGCATGAGGCCGTCCCCCTTCCACCGGCACTTCCGCGGTGGCGACCATCGGGTTCGCGGGCGGCTTCGACAGCGCCTCCCGGTTCGGCCGCGCGTACCGCCGTCGCTTCGGGCTGCCGCCGGGACGGGACGCCGTACGGCTGCGGGCCGCGCCACGCCAGGAGCCCACCGCGGGTTCACCGACGCCCAGGTGACCGCCGTGGTCGAGACGTCAACGGCCGGACACCGCAGGCGACTTCGTGTGACGCTTTCCCCATGACTTCCGAAGACCCGCTGGACGACCGGCTGCAGCTCGACCCGCCCACTCGGCGCGTGTGGGGAACTTCCTGCTCGGCGGCAAGGACAACTACGCCGCCGACCGTCAGGCGGGCGAGATGATCCTCAAGATGTTCCCGGCCATCGCCCTGCTCGCGCGCCTCCAACGGCGCTTCCCGGTCCGGGCGTGAGCCGTCTCGCCGGAGAGGCGGGCATACGTCAGTTCCTGGACATCGGCACCGGGCTGCCCACCGTCGACAACACCCACGAGGTCGCCCAGCAGGTCCCCTTCCACGTCGGCGGCCACGCCGCGGCCGGCGGCCCGATCACCGTGCTGCGCTTCCCGGTCCCGGACCTCCATCGTCTACCTGGAGCAGCTCTCCAGCGCCCTCTGCCTCGACAAGCCCGAGGATGTCGACCACTACCTCGCGGTCATGGACCGGCTGAGCCTGGTCGCGCTGTCGGCCACGGACTCGGTGGGCTTCCTGGAGCGGGTCCTGGCCGAGTATGGAGCACATGGGATCAATGACCACCACCACGCTGAGCGACGCCGACTTCGCCGTGCCCGCCGAGGACCGCTGGTTCGAGGACTACGTCCCGGGCGCGGTCTACGTCTACGGCAGCATCACCGTCACGGAGGAGGAGATCCTCCGCTTCGCCGACGAGTTCGATCCGCAGCGCATCCACACCGATCCGGAGGGTGCGCGACAGGGCCCCTACGGCGGTCTGATCGCCAGCGGCTGGCACACCTGCGGGATCATGATGCGGCTGTACGCCGACCACTACCTCAGCAAGGTGGCCGGGCTGGCCTCGCCGGGCATCGACGAACTGCGCTGGGTGCGCCCGGTCCGCCCAGGTGACACGCTGTCCTTGCGGACGACCGTGCGCAGTGCTCGGGTCTCCCGCACCAAACCGGACCGCGGCCTGCTCCACACCGGGATCGAGGTCCTCGACCAACACGGAGAGCCGGTCCTGACCATGACCGCGATGAACATCCTGCTGCGCCGCCCGGACAGGGTGCTGGTCAGACCATGAGCACGCTTCTCCACTGGCTCGACGACCTGTCCGGGCCCGTGGTGTACGTGGTGGTCGTGGCGTTGGTGTTCGCCGAGGACGCGCTGTTCTTCGGGTTCCTGCTCCCCGGCGAGACCGCCGTGATCGTCGGCGGAGTGCTGGCCCGACAGGGCGTCGTCAACCTGGCCTGGCTGACCGTGGCCGTCGTCCTCGCGGCGATCATCGGGGACGGTGTGGGCTACGAGATGGGCCGGCGTCTGGGGCCACGTCTGCTGGGCAGCCGCCCGCTGCGCCGGAAGGCCGAGCGGGTGGAGAAGTCGCGCGACCTCATCCGGCGGCGCGGCGCGGCCGCGGTGTTCCTCGGCCGCTTCGTCGCCCTCTTCCGCTCCTTCGTCCCGGCGATGGCGGGCGCCTCGGGCATGCCGTACCGCCGCTTCCTGCTGTACAACGCGCTCGGCGGTGTCATCTGGGGGGTCGGCAACGCCCTGCTCGGCTACGCCGCGGGAGCCGCGTACGAGCGTGCCGAGAGCCTGGTCGGCCGGACCGTCGCCGTGGTGACGGCCGGGCTCGCGATCGTGGCCTTCGTCGTCTGGCGTGTCCGCCGGTACCGCCGAGACCATGCGTGACCGCGACCGGGCCCGCTGATCCTGGCCGGAGCGGCCCTGGCCTGCTCCGTGGGCATCCTGACGTCCCCGCGCCCCGAGAGCCTTCCCGACGAGCAGTCACCAGGTCGCCGACGTCCTGGTGACCGCCCCGCGCGGGCTCCCCTCAGACCCGCGACCGGTACAGCCCGAACTCCGCGAGGTGTACGGCCGCCCGTGCCGCCGTGACCCGCAGCCGCCAGCGCCGGGCCCGCACCGGCGCGTCCAGCAGCAGGATGCGGCTCGCGCCGATCGTGCCGGCGGTCGCGACCTGCGTCCAGGAGCCGCCGACCACGGCCTCGACCACGAAGCCCTCGACCTGCTGACCGTGTCGGATGTCCTCGGCGAGCCGGACGCGGTCCACCTCACGGGCCGCACCGAGGTCGACGGTGCGCACCCCGGCCGAGTCCGTGACGTGCGCGCCCCGGGCCAGGTCGGCGGGCAGCTCGGCCTCGATCCGCTCACGGAACTCGCGCAACCGTGTCACGTCCCGGTCCGCGAGCAGGCCGTCCGTGTCCGGCGGCACGTTGAGCAGCAGGACCGAGTTGCGGCCCACCGAACCGAAGTAGATGTCGATCAAGTCATCGACGCTCTTGGGGAGCTGGTCGGGGTGGTAGAACCAGCCGTCGTGGATCGACACATCACATTCGGCGGGCCACCACTGCAGGTAGTCGGTGTTCGGCTGCGCCGTGACGAGCGCGCTGCGGCTGCCCTCGTCGGCGGTGTCGTACGACAACGCCCAGTCGGTACGCCCGTACTGGTTCTCCTTGACCGGGATGACACTCCACTCGTTCTCGCGCGCGGTGCCGCCCTCGTTGCCGACCCAGCGCACGTCCGGGCCGGTCACGGCGATCGCCGCGTCCGGGGCGAGTGAACGCACCAGCGTGTACCAGCTGTCCCAGTCGTAGTCCTCGACCTTGCCCGGCGGGATACGGCCCTGCGCCCCGTCGAACCACACCTCGTCGACGGGGCCGTACTCGGTGAGCACCTCGTAGAGGGTGTTGAGCATATGGGCGCCGTAGTCGGTGGCGTCCAGGGTGTAGGAGCGGTCCGGGGTGCGGTCGTCGCCGCCGACGAGGGTGGGGATGGTGCGCGTCGAGCGGGCGCTGCCGTTGGCGTAGTCCCCGTGCAGGTACTGGTTCTCGTCGGCGGGCGAGATGTAGACGCCGACCTTGAGGCCGTGGCGGCGCATGGAGTCGGCGAAGGAGCGCAGGACATCGCCGTGGCCGCCCTCCCAACTGCTCGACGCCACCGTGTGGTTGGTGTACCGCGAGGGGTAGAGGACGAAGCCGTCGTGGTGCTTGACGGTGAGGATCGCGAGCTTGAAGCCGCCGTCGAGCAGGGCCCGCGCCCACTGGTCGGTGTCCAGGCCGGCGGGCTGGAAGACATTCGGGTCCTCGTCGCCCGTTCCCCATTCGAGGCCGGTGAAGGTGTTGACCCCGAAGTGCAGGAACGCCGTCTGACCGAGCTGCTGCCAGACGATCTGCCGTGCGGTGGGCCGGACTTGGGAGGCCTTGCGGACCAGCTCGTCCGGAGTGTCGTCGGGGCTGACGGAGATCAGGGAGCCGGCCGGACCGGCCGCGGAGACCGCCAGGGCGGGCGCCGCGGGGACGCCGACCGAGGCGAGCGCGACGGCCGAGGCGACGAAGGTACGTCTGGAGACTGCCATGGTGTTCGGGCTCCTCGGGTCAGGCGGCGGTCAGGTGCCACACGGCGGGGGTGCGCTGGTCCGGCGGGTACTGGACCAGTCGGCCGTCGTCGGTGACGCTCAGCGCCATCTGCGTGATCGTGTTGACCAGTCGGTAGCCGCCCTCGCCGGGCTGCAGCTGCCAGCGCTGCAGGGTGTCGGTCGCGTCACAGGCCGCCCGGTCGGCCTCGACGCCGGGCTGGAGCGGCACGTTGAGCGTGAGCTTGCCCCCACTGATCTCCAGGCAGCCGTCGGTGGTCCTGAGGGAGGCATAGCCGTCCGCGGTGCGCGTCAGGTCGGCCGTGAAGGACGCGCCGTCGGTGGTGAAGGTGTACGACCCCTCCGGCACCGGCAGCCGCGTCAGGTCCCGCCACCCGGGAGCGTGCCCGACTGCTGTGCCACGCGCGGTGAACTGGGCGTATGTGGCGTCGGGATGCGGGTCGCCCCAGGTGGCCTGCGCGATGTGGCGCAGGGCGGGCCACAGCTCGACGGCCACCTCGTTCTCGGTCTCACCGCGGCCGTTGTCCGGCCAGAGGCTGATCTTCGCGCCGGTGATCCCCTTGCTGGAGGCGACCTTCTCGCCGTCGAAGCTGCGCGGGTCCCAACTCTGGTCGTACAGCGACGCGGTGTCGGAGTGGAAGCCGCCGCGGATCAGGTAGAGCGAGTAGGCGGCGTTCATCAACGGATAGCCCTGGGCGATGAGTTGGCTGGGCTTGACGGCCACGTTCAGCCAGTGCTCGACCGTCGTCCCCGCCGCCACCGGCACGGTGTTGGCGCCGGTCAGACCGTCGTTCCAGATGCGCAGCCGCTTGCCCTTGCTTGCCGCGTAGGCCTGGACCCGGTTGATGAAGTCGATGTAGGCGTCCTGCGGAGTGGCGCTCGAACCGTACTTCTCCTGGGCGTACTTGAGCATCTGCGGGTACTTGGAGTAGTCCGAGCCGAGCATGTACTCGTCGGCGCCCATGTGCCAGGACTTCGCGGTGAAGACCTGTGCGTACTCGTCCATCAGGCTGGTGTAGTAGTCGAAGGCCGACTGCTGGGTGACGTCGAGCCGGGCGGGCTGCTTGTTGCCGTCGGAGTCGGTCAGCTGCAGGTCGGGGCGGTTCTCTATCCACGGGTCCATATGGCCCGGGGAGTTGATCTCGGGGATGATCTCGACGTGGTACCTGTCGCCCAGGGCGACCAGCTGCCGTATCTCGTCCTTGGTGTAGTAGCCCCAGGTGTCGGCCTCGGGATGGGCGTCGCTCTTCACCTTCAGCTCGACCAGCAGCTGGTTGAGTTTGTCGTACGCCATCTCCCGGACGAGGTTCTCCAGCCAGGGCAGCGTGATGTGGATGTAGCACGCGCAGACGCCGACACCCCGCTCCTTGTAGCGCGGTACGTCGACCGTCCGCCCGGCCGGTATCCGGTCGCCCTGCGCGAGGAGTTGGAGGAGGGTGCGGGTGCCGTAGAAGGCGCCGGTCTCGGTGGCACCGGTCACCGACAGCCGCTTGCCGGCCTGGAGTTCGTAGCCCTCGGCGCCCAGTGAGGTCCGGGACGGCTGGACGTCGATCACGATGTCGCCGCTACGAGCGCCCCCGGGGACGATCGGAACGGTGCCGTGGCCCGCCGCCCGCAGGTCGTCGGCGAGCGTGCCGGCGACCCGGCGCTCGGCCGGAGTGTCGGCGACCAGCCGAGCACCCGACCCGTACACGTAACCACCTTGTTCCGCCGACCAGTTGGTCAGCGCGGGCACCGTCACCGGTGCCTTCTGCTGCTCCTGCGCGACGGCCGATGTCGGCACCACGAGCAGCGTCAGCGCCGCGACCGCACCGAGCAGCCGCAGCGCTCTCTTTCTCAACTCACCCATGCCACTCCACCTTGAACACCCACACGTACCGACCCGCCTTCCGGGCCGTCTCGGGAACGTCGATCACCAGGGCACCGCCCCGCACGGTCCAGCTCAGCGGCCGGTCGTGGCCGAGCAGCGTCACCTTGTCGCCGGCCCGGATCGGCACCGGCGCCTCGACCATGAGCTGCGCGCCCGGCTCGGCCAACGAGTGGATGTAGAACGCCTCGTCGGGACGGACCGTGAACCGCAGGTCCTCGCCGAGTTCGGCCATGCGCGACCAGTACGTGGTGTCGTAGATCGCCTCGCCGTTGGTGCGCAGCCAGGCGCCGGTCTCCCGCAGCCGGGTCTGCAGGATCTCCGCGATGGTGCCGTCGGCGCGCGGGCCGATGTCGAGCAGGAAGTTCCCGTTCTTGGAGACGATGTCGACGAGGCTGCGCACGACCTCCTCGGCCGTCATGTAGGCGTCGTCGGGGGTCGCGCTGTTGTAGCCGTAGCTGAAGGGGTCGAGTCCCCGGCTGGACTCCCACTTGGCGACGACCGTGTTCTCGTACGTCGTGTACTCGGGCGTCGTGAAGTCGTGGAAGGCGATGCCCGACCGGTTGTTGACCGTCACGTCGATCGGACGGGCCCTGTTCTTCGCGTGGTTGAAGTACTCGGCGAGGACGTGAAGGCTGTCGTTCACGCCGCCGATGTCGCACCAGATGATCTCCGGGTCGTAGCCGTGGACCAGTTCGAGCATCTGCGGGGCCTGATAGTCCCTCACGTAGTCCTTGCCGGAGGTGTATCCGGTGTAAGGGACCGGTTCGAGCGTGTACGGGTTGCGCGGGGCGTGGCCCATCCACGGGTTGTCCGGGTTGAACCACTCGGGCATCGAGAAGTAGAGCCCGCGGTGGAGTTCGGGCGTGTACCGCCGGGACGCCTCGAACAGCTCCTTGATCAAGTCCCGCTTGGGGCCCATCTGCACGGCGTTCCGATCGGACACCTTGGTGTCCCACAGCGCGAAGCCCTCGTGATGTTTGGAGGTCAGTACGTGGTACTGGGCACCGGCGTCGCGGAACAGCTCCACCCACGCCCGCGGGTCGAACTTCTCGGCGCTGAAGCGCGGGATGAAGTCGTCGTACGCGAAGTCCTCGCCGTAGGTGGCCCGGTGGTAGGCGTAGGTCGGGTTGTTCGGGTCCTGCATCTGGTCCCAGTACCACTCGGCGTACTGCTTGCCGACCGGCGCCCAGGCGGGCACCGAGTAGACGCCCCAGTGGATGAAGATGCCGAACTTGGCGCCGTTGAACCAGTAGGGCGCCTGGTGGCCGGAGAGGGAGGCCCCGGTGGGCTGGTAGTCCGCGGTGCCGAGCGTCAACTTGCCGGACTGTACGGCGACTTGGGACCCGCGCCCGCTGACCCGCACCGTGCCGTCCTGCTCGGTTCCGGGTGCGGTGCCCGCGCGGTTGCGGATGCCGACGCGGACGCGCGCCTGTTCACCGGGGCCGAGGCGGCGGATGCGGGCGGGCTCGACCGTACGGGCACCGGGGACGTCGACGCGTACGGAGACCTCGTCACCGGTGAGGATCGCGACGGTGCCGGCGTTGACGACGGTCGCCTCGACGCTCTGGGCCCCGGTGCGGTCGAGCAGCGAGCTAGTGGAGTGGGCGTTTCGCAGGGTCAACGCCCGTCCCTGGGCGACGGGTTGGAGCGAGAGCGCGAAGATGTGCAGGGCCGTCCTGCCCGCCTCGGCCGGGTCGCCGACCGGCAGGGTGATCGCGACGGCCTCACGCTGCGGATCGGCCCAGACCTCCGAGGTGCCGATCCCGACGCCGTGCTCGTCCTTGGTGCCGTCCGGCGTGTAGCGATACGGCGCCGACAGCGAGCCGCCCGCCGCGTACCAGTCGGCGCCGCTCAGCCCGGCGGTGGTCGTGGTGCCGTCGGCGTAGTGGACGGTGGCCTTGCCGGAGGCGTTGCCGTAGCTGCCGGCGGTGAGGAAGACGGCCGAGAGGTAGCGGCCCTTGGGAAGCTCGATGCGCTGGCCGAGGGCGACGACATTGTTCTTGGCGCCGGCGGTCGAGGTGGGGAAGTCGAAGGGGATGCCGTCGACCTCGACCCGGCCGGCGGGGAGTTCCTCGCCCGGGAACGTGTAGCCGGAGCCGTCGAAGTCACCGCCCCTGGCGGTGGCCGTGTCGATGCCGTCGTTGTCGAAGAGGGTGTCGATCGGCACGGGGAGCGGGTCGGGGACGGGGACCCACTGCCCGGCCCGGCCGGCACCGGGTTCGGCGGCCCGAGCGTCCGTCGCGGAGGTGAGGGCGAGGGCGGCAGAGGCGGTGACACCCGCGGCGGCGCCCAGGACCTGACGTCTTGGATACGTACGCATGAGCGGCTCCAATTCATCGGATGTCTGATCATTGGGCTGCGATCAGGGGCTGTCAATGGGGCGCGGACGCAGCCGAGTTGAGCCATTGGTCGGATGACCCGCTGGTCAACGAGCACATACTCAGAACCGGCGCTCAAAAAGTCCAAGAAGACGGGCCCGAATGTCCAAGACCGGCCGCCCCTCGACGTGACGCCCCGGTACGGGCACAGTTCTCCCTACATACTCGCCAGTAAAGGAGCGCCCGTGACCAGCTGGGTCGGCCGGAGTGCCACCGAGATCGCCGCCGCCGTACGCGAGAAGCGGGCCACGCCCCGGGAGGTGGTGGCCGGGCATCTCGACCGGATCGAGCGGCTGGACGGACGGGTCGGAGCGTTCCGGGTGGTGCGCGCGCAGGCGGCGCTCGCCGAGGCCGACGAGGTGGCCTCACGCGCCGATCTGGCCGAACTGCCCCTCGCGGGCGTGCCGGTGGCCGTCAAGGACAACCTGGCGGTGCGCGGCGAGTCCACCCGGGTCGGCTCCGCCGCGACACCGGACACGCCCGCCGCCGAGGACCATGTGACCGTGGCCCGGCTGCGGGCGGCGGGCGCGGTGGTCGTCGGTCTGACGAACGTCCCGGAACTGTGCATCTTCGGCACCACGGAGGGCGTGCACGGCACCGCCCGCAATCCGTGGGACCTCACCCGCACGGCGGGCGGCTCCTCGGGCGGCAGTGGCGCGGCCGTCGCGGCCGGCTTCGTGCCGATCGCCCTCGGCAACGACGGCATGGGCTCGCTGCGCATCCCGGCGGCCAACTGTGGCCTGGTCACCATCAAGCCGGGCCACGGCGTCGTCCCGGCGGGCATCGGCGACGGCGACTGGTTCGGCATGTCGGAGAACGGTCCGCTCGCGACCACGGTCGAGGACGCCCGTCTGATGCTGGCGGTCCTCGCGGACACGGACACCGAGGCCGTACGGGCGCCCGAGCCCGCCGTACGCAGCATCGCCGTCTCACTGCGCAGCCCGCTGACCGGCGTCGCCATCACCAAGCCGTACACGACCGCGGCCCGCGACGCCGCCGGCGTCCTGATCAAGGCCGGCCACCAGGTCCGTCGCGCCGACCCGCCGTACCCCCTCTCCCTGAGCACGACCTCCCTCGCCCACTGGACGGCGGGCACGGCCGTCGACGCCCAGGGCCTCGACCCGCGCCTCCTCACCCGGCGCACCCGCGTCCACGCCGCCATCGGCCGCCGCTTCCTGAACAGCGTCCGCACCAGCGACAGCCGGGACCGGCTGCGCCGCCGCATGGAACCGTTCTTCGCCGAGTACGACGTCCTGCTCACCCCGGCGCTGGCCCGCCGCTCCCCCAAGTCGGTGGCCTGGCACGAGCGGGGCTGGCTGCCCAACATCCTCGCCAACACCAACTACTCGCCCCTCACTCCGCCCTGGAACCTGACCGGCTGGCCCGCGATGTCCGTCCCCTTCGGCACCCTGCCCTCCGGTGCCCCCACCGCCGTACAGCTGGTGGGCCGCCCGGGCTCGGAGGCCCTGTTGCTGGAGGTGGCGGAGCAGCTGGAGAAGCTGCATCCGTGGCAGCGGACGGCACCTCTGGACTGAGGCCCGCGCCGGCAGGCCACCGACCGAAGCGGGTGAGCGGGGACCGGGAAAATAGGGCTGAGGGCCGACCCCTGCCCGTGCTTGCATGGACCCATGATGTCCACCGACCGTCTGCTCGCCTTCGCGGCGCTGTCCTTCCTGCTGATCGTGATCCCCGGTCCGAGCGTCCTGTTCGTGATCGGTCGGGCCCTCGCGCAGGGACGCCGGGCGGCGCTGACGACCGTCGTGGGCAACACGCTCGGCGCCTACCTGCTCGTCGTGGCCGTGGCGGTCGGCATCGGCTCGGTCGTGGAGCGTTCGGTCCTGGTCTATACGGCGCTCAAGCTGGCGGGCGCCGCGTACCTGGTGTACCTCGGCGTCAAGGCATGGCGTGAACGCGGCTCCCTGCGGGCCGTGTTCACCGGCGCCGGATCCGCCCACAGTGCGCTGCGCACCTTCTGGGAGGGGTTCGCGGTGGGCGTCACCAACCCCAAGACGATCGTCTTCTTCGCGGCCGTGCTGCCCCAGTTCGTCGACCGGGGCGCGGGCCATGTCACCCTGCAGATGCTCCTGCTCGGCCTGGTCTTCAACGCCATCGCGGTGGCCTCCGACAGCGTCTGGGGCCTGGCCGCGTCCACGGCCCGCGACTGGTTCGCCCGCTCCCCGCACCGCCTCTCGCTGATCGGCGGGGTCGGAGGCCTCACCATGATCGGCCTGGGTGTGACGGTGGCGGTGACGGGGCGCAAGGACTAGGGCGACTCCCCCCGAAGCGTCCTCTACAGCGCCCGGTACATCACATGCAGCCCGACCCGTCCGTGGCGCGGGTGCTCGAACGCCTCCGGCACCGTCCCGAGAATCTCGAAGCCCAGCGACAGCCACAGCTTCACCGCCGGGTTGGTCTCCACGACCGCGTTGAAGACCATTCCGCGGTAGCCGTCGGCCCGGGCCGCCTCGACGACGTGCTCGGCGAGGGCCCGGCCGATGCCACGGCCTGCCTGGTCCGGGTCGACCATGAAGCCGGCGTTGGCGATACGCGCGGCGGGGCCGCCGTAGTTGGGGGTGACGAAGGCGGAGGCGACGATCGCGCCGGTCTCGTCCTCGACGACGTAGACCCGCTTGGCCGGGTTCATCCACAGGGACCGGGCCGCCTCCTCGGAGGTGGCCCGGTCCCAGGTGTAGGTCTCACCGGCGGCGACGATGCGGTGCCAGAAAGGCCAGATCCACGGCCAGTCCTCGGCCGCGGCTTCTCTGATCTGCATGGGCGCGAGTCTGGCACGCCCATGCGGTCGGCGATCGCGAGGGTCCTGCGGGGGTCAGTCGACGCTGGGCAGGATGTGGGGCTCGGCGAGGTCGTCCTCGTAGCCCGCCAGACGGATCGGGGCCGCGTGGGCCCAGACTTCCAGGCTGCCGAGTTCGTCCGACCGTCGGCCGGGGCGCTCCGTGCGTTCCTCGGGGCGCTGTTCGCGATTCGTCTTCTCCGGTGTCACCGCGCACTCCTTATGTGTCGGGTCACCCTCGGGGCGTGCCGGCCACTGGCGGTCCGGCGCCTGACGCCCGCTCGGGTGTGAGTCGAAAGCAGTTCGGACGCGGTGGCGCCGGTAACTCGTGTACGAGCAGGCCGTTGTCGGCTCGCCCCGGGACGGACGTGGGTGTGGGTGGGACCCGGTGGTGCTGTCCGTCCGCTCCAGATTAACCAAATGAGCGGCACCCCGCTCTATGGGGTTGAAAACTTGGGGTTACTGTCGTGAGACGCCCTGTTTCATCCCCATCTCCTTTCACTCATTCGGTCTAGAGTCGTGCCGAGGGGCAACACCCGTTCCACTCTGGGTTCCAGGACCTGTGCGGGAGGGGGATGTCATGGCGTCCGTCACCTTCGAGAAGGTCACCCGGCGCTTCCCGTCGGGCGACCGGCCGGCCGTCGACTCGCTCGACCTCGAGATCGAGGACGGCGAGTTCATGGTGTTGCTCGGACCTTCCGGGTGCGGGAAGTCGACCTGTCTGCGGCTGCTCGCCGGACTGGAGGACGTCGATGCGGGGTCCATCCACATCGGCGTCCGGGACGTCACCCATCTTCCGCCCCGGGACCGGAACGTCGCGATGGTGTTCCAGAACTACGCGCTGTACCCGCATTTGTCGGCTGCCGACAACATCGGCTTCGCGCTGAGGATCGCCCGCATGCCGCGCCGGCACGCCCGCCAGCGGGTCGAGTTCGCCGCGTCCGTCCTCGACATCGAGCAGTACCTGGAGCGTAGGCCCAGGACGCTGTCGGGCGGCGAGCGGCAGCGGGTGGCGACCGGGCGGGCACTGGTGCGGGATCCGCGGGTCTATCTGATGGACGAGCCGTTGTCGAATCTCGACGCCCGGCTGCGGGTGGAGACCCGGGGGCAGATCGTCCGGATGCAGCACCATCTCGGCATCACCACGGTGTACGTGACGCACGACCAGACGGAGGCGATGGCCATGGGCGACCGCCTCGCCGTGCTCAGGGGCGGGGTGCTGCAGCAGGTGGGCCGGCCGAGGGAGGTGTTCGCGCATCCCGCCAACACGTTCGTGGGCGGCTTCATCGGCTCGCCGGCGATGAACCTGTTCCGGCTGCCCCTCCGCGCCGACGGCGTCCGGCTGGGCGGCCTGGACGTGCCGCTGCCCCGCTCCGTTCTGAGGACCGCCGCGGCCGAGGGCGCCGACGCGGTCGTGCTCGGCGTCCGGCCCGAGCGGTTCGAGGTCCTCCCGGCGGAGGACCGTACGACCCCCGGGCTGGACCTGGTGGTCGAGGCGGTCGAGGACACCGGAGCCGTCGTGTACCTGCACACCACCGCGGGTCCGACCGACGAGCTCGGGCATCTCGTCGTCCGGCTCCCGGGACGGCCGACGCACGGCAGGGGCGCCTCCCTGCGCGTGACGGTCCACGCGGACGACCTGCACTGCTTCTCGGCCGTGACGGGCAGGTGCTACCGATACCCCTAGGGGGTACAGTCGTCCGCATGTCCGCGATCCTCCACGCACTGTCCATCGCCGGTTCGATGACCTGGGAGATCACCTGGGCCCTGGTCCTCGGCTTCGCGCTGTCCGCCGTGGTCCAGGCGGTGGTGCGCCGCTCCACCGTCGTCCGCCTCCTCGGCGACGACAGCCCCCGCACCCTGTCCCTCGCGGCCGGCCTCGGCGCCGCCTCCTCGTCCTGCTCCTACGCCGCCGTGGCCCTGGCCCGCTCCCTGTTCCGCAAGGGCGCGAACTTCACCGCCGCCATGGGCTTCGAGATCGCCTCCACCAACCTGGTGGTCGAACTGGGCGTGATCCTGGCCCTGTTGATGGGCTGGCAGTTCACCCTGGCGGAGTTCGCGGGCGGCCCGATCATGATCGTGCTGCTGGCCGTGCTGTTCCGGCTCTTCCTGCGCGAGCGCCTGCTGCGGCAGGCACGCGAGCAGGCCGAGCGCGGGGTGGCCGGTTCCATGGAGGGTCATGCCGCGATGGACATGTCGGTCGGCGGCGAGGGGTCGTTCGCACGGCGGCTGCTGTCGCGGGACGGGTTCACCTCGGTCTCGCACGTCTTCGTGATGGAGTGGGCGGCGATCCTGCGCGACCTCGTGGTGGGCCTTCTGATCGCGGGCGCGATCGCCGCCTGGGTGCCCGACTCCTTCTGGCAGTCCTTCTTCCTGGAGGGCCATCCGCTCGCCGCCAAGCTGGTCGGCCCGCTCCTCGGACCGCTGGTGGCGATCGCCTCGTTCGTCTGCTCGATCGGGAACGTGCCCCTGGCCGTCGTCCTGTGGAAGGGCGGCATCAGCTTCGGCGGCGTGGTCGCCTTCATCTTCGCGGACCTGTTGATCCTGCCGATCCTGAACATCTACCGGAAGTACTACGGCCTGCGGATGACCGCCTTCCTGCTGGCCACCTTCTACACGGCGATGGTCCTCGCGGGCTACGCCGTGGAGCTGGTCTTCGGCGGCCTCGGGCTGGTCCCCGACCAGAGCACGGCGAAGATCCCGGACGAGGGGATCTCCTGGAACTACACGACCTGGCTCAACATCGCCTTCCTGCTGCTGGCCGCGGTGCTGGTCTGGCGGTTCGTGCGGACGGGCGGGGCCGCGATGCTGCGGATGATGGGCGGAGCGCCGCCCGCCGAGCCGGACACCGCCCCCGCGCACCATCACCATCACCATCACGGACCGCAGTGAAAGGGCCACGCAGTTCAAGTCCCGTTGGCCGATTCGAAACACGGCCATGATCTGCTGACGGACGGCAACGGCTTGTCCGGCGGAAGGGCTGACGCATGGAGCTGCGCAGTGTCGAAGAGCTGATGGATCTGCTGTACGCCTGCCGGTACCAACACGCGCTGCGCACCGCCGCACTGCTGCGCCGCAGCCGCCCCGCCGACAAGGAGCTCCAGGTCGCGGGGCTGGTGCACGACATCGGACAGTTGCTCAGCCCCGGTGACGAGACCCGCCGGACCGAGTGCGCGGCCGAGGCCGTACGGCCCCTGCTCGGCGAGCGTGTCTACCGTCTCGTACGCCGTCATGGCCCGGCCGGCGACGACGACCTGCTGCGCCTCAGGCTGGCGGACGAGGAGAGCCTGGCCGCCGGGTTCGACGCCGGCGTCCTGGAGGACTGGCGCACCGTCCTGGAACTGGTGGCGGCACAGAACTCCCGCCTCGGGGCTGTCGACTGACGGACCGTCATGAGACGGTACGGCGATGACGTCGTCGTACGCGCAGGACGGGCTGGAGGGCCGGGTCGCCGTGGTGACCGGCGGGAGCCGGGGCATCGGGCGGGCGGTCGCCGAGCGGCTGGTGGCCGCCGGTGCGCGGGTGTGCGTGACCGCGCGGGACGCGGACGAGGTGCGGCGTACGGCCGCTGAGCTGGGCGGTGTGGGGGTGAGCGGCAGTGTCGGCGATCCACGGCATCTGCGGGAGGTCGTCGACAGCGCTCTGGGCGCGTTCGGCCGGATCGACGTGGTGGTCAACAACGCCGCGACGAACCAGCCGTACGGGCCGCTGATGGAGGCCGATCCGGGGACATGGCGGGAGGCCTTCGTCGTGAACGTCGAGGCGCCGCTCAGGCTGGTGCAGGGTGCCTGGCGGGCGTGGATGCGGGAGCATGGCGGCTCGGTGGTCAACGTCTGCACGGAGGGGGCCGCACATGTCGGGCCGAACGTGGGGGCTTACGGCACCAGCAAGGCGGCCCTGCTGCATCTGACCCAGCAGCTCGCGGGCGAGCTGGCGCCGAAGGTGCGGGTGAACTCCGTCTCCCCCGGGCTCGTGCGCACCGAGATGGCGCGGTTCGTGTGGGAGCCGGACGAGGAGCGGGTGGCCGCCGGGCTGCCGCTCGGGCGGATCGGGGAGCCCGACGACATCGCACGGGCCGTGGTGTGGCTGGCCTCGGACGCGGCGCGCTGGATCACCGGCGCCGATCTGCTGGTGGACGGCGGCACACGCGTGAGGACGGCGCACCCCGGAGCGGGGTACGCCGTCCATGACTCTCTTCGCTCATACGCACCACCTCGCTCGTGACGGTGGCTGGGGCTCCCTCACGGGAACAGTGCGATCCCCACGAGGATCAGCAGGATGATGCCGGCGACGAGCGCGACCGTGGCCCACGTGCCGCGGTGCTTCACCGGCATGGTGGGCCCGCCTCCGCGGGGCCTGTCCTCCGGCAGTACGGCGTGGTCCGGGCGGTCGCTGCCGTAGAACTCCTCGTCCGTCGGGTAGCGGTTGCGCGGATCGTTCTGTGCGCGTGGATCAATGCTGTGTGGACTGCCCATGGTCACTCCCTGGCGCGGTACTCACCAGGGTCCGGGTTCCCGACGGGCGCCGGTACACACGTCACGATCGGTGGTGCTTTCACCACTTTCCGGGCGCGTAGTCCTTCAGGAAGACGCCGTACAGGTCCTCGCCCTGCTCGCCGCGCACAATCGGATCGTAGACCCGGGCGGCCCCGTCGACCAGATCGAGCGGGGCGTGGAAGCCCTCCTCGGCCAGGCGCAGCTTGTCGTAGTGGGGGCGCTCGTCGGTGATCCAGCCGGTGTCGACGGAGGTCATGAGGATGCCGTCGGTCTGGAACATCTCCTGGCCGCTGGTCCGGGTGACCATGTTCATGGCGGCCTTGGCCGCGTTGGTGTTCGGGTGGCCCGCGCCCTTGTAGCCGCGGCCGAAGACGCCCTCCATCGCGGAGACGTTCACGACGTACGCGCGTCCGCTCCGCGCCTTCTTCGCGGCGGCGGCCATCACCGGGCGCAGCGCGCTGATCAGGATGAACGGCGCCGTGTAGTTGCACAGCTGGGTCTCGAGGAGCTCCACCGGGGAGATCTGCTCGATGGTCTGCACCCAGGTGTTGGTGTCGACGACGTCCGGGACGAGGCCGCCCGCGTCGATGGCGGTGCCGTCGAGGTGCCGGGCGACGCTGGCGTTGCCGGCGACCAGGGCCAGATCGGCGACCTGCTGGGCGTCGAGGCCGCTGGTGCCGAGGGGCAGGGCCGCGAGGCCGTCGACCGCGCCGGAGTTGAAGGCGCCGATGACGTGGTGGGCGGGGAGTTCACCGGCGGGCAGCGGGGCGCTCTCGCCGTCGACCAGGGCGGCGTAGGCGGAGGGCAGACGGCGTACGGTCTGTGTCGCGTTGTTGACCAGGATGTCGAGCGGGCCCGCCTCGGCGACCTGCTCGGCGAGGGCCACGGCCTGGGCCGGGTCGCGCAGGTCGATGCCGACGACCTCCAGGCGGTGCATCCAGTCCGCGGAGTCGTCCATGGCCTTGAAGCGGCGGATGGCGTCCTTCGGGAAGCGGGTGGTGATCGTGGTGTGCGCGCCGTCGCGCAGCAGCCTGAGCGCGATGTACATGCCGATCTTGGCGCGACCGCCGGTGAGCAGGGCGCGCTTGCCGGCGAGGTCGGCTCGGACGTCGCGCTTCGTCCGGTTGAGGGCGGCGCAGTCCGGACAGAGCTGATGGTAGAAGTAGTCGACTTCCACGTACCGGGTCTTGCAGGTGTAGCAGGAGCGCGGGCGCTGGAGTATCCCCGCGATCCGGCCCTCCTCGGTGATCGACGACGGGAGGATGCCCTCGGTCTCGTCGTCGATGCGCTGGGCGGATCCGGTCGCGGTGGCCTCGGTGACCGCCTTGTCGTGGGCGGTCTTGGCGGCCCGGCGCTCCTGGCGGCGCCGCTGCTTGACCGTGCGGTAGACGCCGGCGGTGGCCCGGCGCACGGCGATCGCGTCCGGGTGGTCGACCTCCAGCTCGTCGAGCTCGTCGAGCACGCTGAGGCAGACGGCGAGCCGCTCCGGGTCGATGCCGGGCCCGTAGACCACCTCGTCCGTGGTCGCCGAGCCTTCCTCTGTCACCGTCATCGCGCTGCCGTTTCCCTGATCACCCGAGCGGCGCTCCGATCGCACCCGCTGTCGAACAGCGAATTTTACGGAGCGCCGGGCCCGTCCTCCAAACCCGCTCGCGAGTGAGCCGCAGGGGTGCGCCGGAAACGGAGCTCAGGAACCGCATGCGGTGATCAGCGTCTCCACCTCCGCGGTGAGCGCCGCGGCCAGGCGGTCCAGGTCCGGTACCGCCTTCGCGTCCGCCACGAGCCCGTAGTGGACGTGTCCGCGATACGTCGACACCGCCACCGCGAGGGCCTGGCCGCGGGCCAGCGGGGCGAGCGGGTAGACCTCGGTGACCGGGTTGCCGCCGAGCTTCAGGCCGATGCTGGGCAGCGGGACGCTGGTGACCAGGATGTCGAACCAGAGCCGGGCCGCCTGGCTGACCAGGGGACCGCCGAGCCGGTGGGCGAGCGGGGGCACATGGTCGGCGAGCAGGGCGACGGCGCCCGCGCCCCGGTTGGGGCCGGCGTCCTTGTTGCGGTCCATGGCGGTGCGGACCGTACCGAGACGGCCCAGCGGGTCGGGGTCGTCGACCGGGAGCCGCATCAGGTAGCCGGAGAGCCGGTTGCCCTGTGGGTGGGCGGTGCGCGGGCGGCGCTTGGAGACGGGGATCAGGGCGCGGGGCGCGACGCCCTCGCTGCCGTCGCCGCGCTCGTCCAGCCAGCGGCGCAGGGCGCCCGCGACGACCGCGATCAGCACGTCGTTGACGGTGCCGCCCTCGGACTTGCGGATGCGGTGCACGTCGTCGAGGTCGAGAACCACGCCGGCGGTGCGGCGGGTGCCGGTGGCCTCGGCGGCGAAAGCGGGCGAGGAACGCACCGCCAGGCTCGACACGGCCACGGAGGCGCCGATGTCGAGAGCGCGCCCCACGTCGGACACGGCGCCCCTCACCAGCCCGGGCAGCTTGCGCACATCGGGCAGCAGCCCGCCCTTCGGCTCCTCGGGGCGGGGCTTGCGGACCGGCATGTCCATCGGGTCCAGGACGGCGGCGGCGAGCGCCAGCGCGCGCAGCCCGTCG
The DNA here is from genome assembly GCF_053596855.1 of Streptomyces sp. NPDC001617. NCBI lineage: Bacteria > Bacillati > Actinomycetota > Actinomycetes > Kitasatosporales > Streptomycetaceae > Streptomyces > Streptomyces sp. NPDC001617. The sequence continues at coordinate 70,460 of NZ_JBSFHA010000013.1, read as the reverse complement.
GCCAGGGCGTGGTGGAACTTGAACAGCACGGCGAAGGAGGTGCCGTCCTCCCCCGGCAGCACATGCGCCTCCCACGGCGGCCGGCCGCGCTTCAGCGGACGCTCCATCAGCCGGCCCGCGTCCGCGTGGAAGTCGGCGGTGGGGGCGTGCAGCCGTACGTGGTGGAGGGGATCGAAGTCGGGGTCGGCCTCGCGGGTGGCACCACCGAAGGCCGACGGCCGGAAGGAGAACGGCTGCCATACGTCCCGGATCCGCATCCGCAGTCCGGGCACCGCCGCGGCCCGGGCCGCGAGGAGGTCGGCCGCGTGGGCACCCGCGGCGGGCGAGTGGGCCGAGAAGACGCCGAGTGCGCCGAGGTGCATGGGATGTTCGGCGGACTCGATGTTCCAGAAAGCCAGGTCGAGAGGAGCGAGCAGGTCAGATGTCAATGGCTTGCCTCGCGTCGACGACGGGTGAGCAAGCAGTCAACCCCCCGCAGGTGATTACGGTCAAGTACGATCAAGCTACGCACAGTTAACAACGGATTAAGTCCCGTCGCACGGCGGCGGGTGTGACCCATGGGACACCTGTGGTCACACCCGTGCGGGTGATCCGGTCACGGCCCAGTCAAGCGGGCATCGTCGAGCAATGGGGCCGGCGTCCACCAGTACGCCGTGCTGCCCGCGCCCCGCCGCGACGAGCGGGGCCGGGACTCGTCAGGCTTCCGGCGTCACTTCAGCGCAGGCGGTGCGGCCTGTGCCGAGGTGCCCCACTCGGACGGGCGCGGGCCGACGGTGAAGTCGAGCGAGTGCAGGGAGCGGAGGTCGGCCGTCGTCACATAGGTGCGGGCGTGCGGTGTCCCGTCCGTATGGACCGACTGGATGTAGCGGTCGGTGGCGGAGGTGCCGGGAGCGGTGATCGTGAAGGTGCCGTGCGGGTAGTACCGGCGGTCCAGGGCCAGGTCGACCCGGTCGAAGACCGGCGTGGACAGGCCCCAGGTGTCGTAGCCGGGCTGGACCGGGAAGATCCCGATGGACGACAGCACGTTCCAGGCGGACATGGTGCCGAGGTCGTCGTTGCCGGTCATGCCGGTCGGACCGTCCGTGAACAGGGTCAGCGCGGCGTGCACGACGTCGGTCGTCTTCCAGGGCTGACCGGTCGACAGATAGGTGTACGGGGCGATGAGGTCGGGCTCGTTCTGCGGGTTGTACCTGTCGGCGTTGTAGTAGGCGTACGGTCCGTTGACCCACACCTCGCGTGCCGTCCTCGCCGGGTCGGCCAGCAGCCGGTCGTAGGCGAAGAACGAGTCGAGCCGGGTGTTGGCCGCCTGCTCGCCGCCGATCAGGGCGACCATGCCCGGCAGGTCCTGCGGCACCAGCCACTGGTACTGCCAGGACGTGCCCTCGTGGAAGCCCACGCTCTGCGCCGGGTCGGCCGGTCCGGCGAAGGCGCCGAAGGCGTCGCGGGCGCGGAAGAAGCCGGTCGAGGGGTCGAAGATGTTGCGGTAGTTCTGCGAGCGGGCGGCATAGCGCGCCGCGTCGGCGTCATGACCGAGGTCGCGCGCCATCTGGGCGAGCATCGCGTCCGACAGGGCGAACTCCAGGGTGGCCGAGGCCCCCTGGTGGTAGTCGGAGTCGCCCATCTTCGTCTTCGGCCGGCCCTTGACGTACGGGGCGAACCCGTCCGCGATGTACTCCCTGTTGCTCTCCCGGCCCACGTACATCGAGTCGACGGGCGGCACCCCGTCGGCGTTCCGCCGCAGCGCCCGGTAGGCCTGTTCCTCGTGCCCCTTGAGCAACCCCTGCTGATAGGCGTTGGTCAAAAACGGTGTGACCGGGTCCCCGGTCATGATGTTCGTCTCGACCGTGCCGTAGCCCCACTTGGGCAGCCAGCCGCCGTCCTCGGAGATCCTGATCACCGAGAGGGCCATGTCCCGGGCCTCGCGCGGCGCGAGGAGGGACAGCAGTTGGGACTGGGTGCGGTAGGTGTCCCACAGGGACCAGTTCTGGTAGTACGTGAAGCCCCTGGCGCGATGGATGCCCAGGTCCCAGCCCCGGTAGCGGCCGTCGGCATCACTGCCGATGTTCGGTGCCAGGAAGGACCGGTACAGGGACGAGTAGAAGGTCCGGCGCAGGGTCTCGTCGCCGCCTTGGACGCGCACCAGGTCGAGCCGCGCCGCCCAGGCCCGCCGGGCCGCCTCGCGCACGGTGTCGAAGGACCGCCCGCCCTCGGCACTCAGGTTGGCCGCCGCGCCGGCCGGGTCGACGTACGACAGCGCGGTGGTCGCCTGGACGGTACGGTCCTCGGTCGTGTCGAAGCGGACATAGGCGCCGCCGGCTCCCGTCCTGGCGCCCGCCGTGACCGTGCCGCCGTCCCAGGTGCCGTAGGCGGTGAAGGGCCGGTCGAAGCGGGTGACGGTGTAGACGGTGTACGGCTTGGTGTCCTGGCAGAAGCCATGACCGCTGATCTCGGTGCGCACGGTGTGGTCGTCGAGGATCTCGACACTGCTGGAGACCATCTTGTGCAGCGCCTGGCCCGCGTTCAGCAGCACGTTGGCCTTGTCGGTGGCGGGGAAGGTGTAGCGCTGCACGCCGGTGCGCGCGGTCGCCGTCAGCTCCGCCTCGATGCCGGTCTTCAGGCCGACCCGGTAGTAGCCGGGGCTCGCCGACTCGTCGTCGTGGCCGAATTCGGCCGCGTACCTGGCGTCGTCCGTCTGTGTGACGTCACCGGTCGTCGGCAGCACCGGCAGGTCGCCGCCGATGCGGCACCCGACCCCCGAGAGGTGGACCAGGGAGAAGCCGCGGATGTGGGACAAGGAGTAGTCGTAGCCCGTGTTGTGGCCGGTGTCCGGCGACATCTGCACCATGCCGAAGGGCACGGCCGCGCCGGGAAAGGTGTTGCCTTCGTTCTCGGTGCCGATGAACGGGTTCACCAGATCGGTGAGTCGGCCGTTCCTCGGCTCGGCCGCCCGGGCGGCGGGAGCGGCGAGCAGCGCGGACGCCACCACCCCCGCCGTGCACAGACGCAGACGCCGGGTCCATCTCATGTCGGAAAGCCTCCGGAGCGTGAGACATCGTTGTCTGCATGATCCGGTCAGATGGTCAGTTGCCCGTGCATCCCACGGGGTTCGGCTGCGACGCGTCGCGGATCAGGGCCTGGACGGCCCCGTTGCTCCTCTCGCAGGTCAGGGCCCGCACCTCGATAGGCGTGATCGTCAGGGACATGACAAGTTGATCGGACCCGGCGAGTGGCCCCCTCACCGGCACCGGCGAAGAATGGGGGTGTCACTCGGCAGAAAGGGGTGAGGGAGATGTCGAAGGTATCCAGGGAGACGGCCAGCCAGGGCGGCGACTTCGGAATCGTTCTCGACCGGTCGGAGGAGTTGGACGACTACACGGTGGACTTCATCACCTTCCGCGAGAACGTCGATCACACGCCTCTGCTCAAGGGACTGCCCGACGACCGGTGCCAGTGCCCGCACTGGGGCTATGTCTTCAAGGGGCAGCTGGCCTTCCACTACGCGGACCACGACGAGGTCTACGAGGAGGGCGACGCCTACTACGCACCGCCCGGTCACGTCCCCGTGCGCACCGCGCCCGGCACCGAGGCGCTGCAGTTCAGCCCGACCCGGGAGATGCGGCCCACGACCGACGCCATCATGAAGAACTTCCGGGCCATGCAGGAGTCCGCCGGCTGACCGGAGCGGCGCCTACGAGACGATCTGCCCCTTCCCCAGCGCGATCACCCCGCCCTTGGAGACGGTGTACAGCTCCGCGTCCCGTTCCGGGTTGACGCCGATCGTCGCGCCCGGCGGTACCTCGACGTTCTTGTCCAGGACCGCCCCGCGCACGACCGCGCCACGGCCAATGTGGACGTTGTCGTGCAGGATCGAGCCCTGGACCACCGCTCCCGGGTCGATCCTGACGCCCGGCGACAGGATGGAGCGGGTGACCTGGCCGCGGATGAGGCAGCCGGCGCTGATGATCGACTCGCTGGCCATGCCGCCCGCGTTGAAGCGGGCCGGGGAGAGCTGGTTGGCGTGGGTGTAGATGGGCCACTGACGGTTGTAGAGGTTGAAGGCGGGGCGCTCGGCGATCAGGTCCATGTGGGCGTCGTAGTAGGCGTCGAGGGTGCCGACGTCCCGCCAGTAGCCGCGGTCGCGGTTGGTCTCGCCGGGCACGTGGTTGGCGCTGAAGTCGTAGAGCTGGGCCTCGCCGCGGTCGGTGAGCTGGGGCAGGATCGAGCCGCCCATGTCGTGCACCGAGTTCTCGTCCTCGGCGTCCCGCTGCAGCGCCTCGATCAGGGCCTTGGTGGTGAAGATGTAGTTGCCCATCGAGGCGAAGACCGTCTCCGGGTCGTCGACCAGTCCGGGCGGGTCGGCGGGCTTCTCCAGGAAGCGCTCCACGGTCAGACCGTCCGAGCCCGGGGTGATCACGCCGAACTGCGAGGACTCGGAGCGCGGGACACGGATGCCGGCCACCGTCACGCCCGCGCCGCTCTCGATGTGCTGGTTGAGCATCTGCCGGGGGTCCATGCGGTAGACGTGGTCGGCGCCGAACACCACGACGTACTCGGGGCTCTCGTCGTGCACCAGGTTCAGGGACTGCAGGAGCGCGTCGGCGCTGCCCAGGTACCAGCGCGGGCCGAGCCGCTGCTGGGCCGGGACCGGGGTGACGTAGTTGCCCAGCAGGCTCGACATCCGCCAGGTGGTGGTGATGTGCCGGTCCAGCGAGTGCGACTTGTACTGCGTCAGCACGCAGATGCGCAGGATGTCGCCGTTGACCAGGTTGGACAGCACGAAGTCGACGAGCCGGTACGTACCGCCGAAGGTGACGGCGGGTTTCGCGCGGTCCGTTGTCAGGGGCATCAGGCGTTTGCCTTCTCCGCCCGCCAGTACGATCCCGAGCACCGAAGGTCCGCCACGACGCATGGCCGCTCCCCTCACCGTGGTTGATCCATCCTTGCCCCTGAGCAGAGCGGTGTAAGCCTGTTCGAGGAACTCCCGACTGTTCTGTTTCCGCTTTCTACTCCTGCTTGAGGATCTCCTCGTAAAGCCGGACCGTACGGCGGGCGACGGCATCCCAGCCGAACTCCTCCACCGCGCGCTGCCGTCCGGCCTCACCCATCCGCCGGGCCACCTCCGGATCGCCGACCACCGCGTCCAGCGCCCGCGCCAGGTTCGCCTCGAAGTCGTCGTCCACGTCGACGAGCAGACCGGTCCTGCCGTCGTCCACGACCTCGGGGATGCCGCCGATCCGGGAGGCCACGACGGGTGTGCCGCAGGCCATCGCCTCCAGGTTGACGATCCCGAGGGGTTCGTACACCGAGGGGCAGACAAAGGCGGCGGCGTGCGTGAGGAGTTGGATCACGTCGGGACGCGGCAGCATCTGCGGGATCCAGTGCACGTGCTCGCGCACCCGGCTCAGCTCCTGGTAGAGCTCGCGGAACTCGCGGTCGATCTCCGGGGTGTCCGGTGCTCCCGCGCACAGCACGACCTGGACGCCCGGGTCGATGTCCCGGACGGCGCGCAGCAGGTGGGGCACGCCCTTCTGCCGGGTGATCCGGCCGACGAACAGGAGGTAGGGGCGGTCGGTGTCGAGGCCGATGCGGTCGAGGACGTCGGTGCCGGGGTCGGGGCGGTACAGGGTGGTGTCGATGCCGTTGTGCACGACCTGGACCCTGGCCGGGTCCAGCGTCGGATAGCAGCTGAGAATGTCCTCGCGCATCGCGCCGGAGACGGCGATCACCGTGTCGGCGGTCTCGATCGCGGTGCGCTCGGCCCAGCTGGACAGGGCGTATCCGCCGCCGAGTTGCTCGGCCTTCCAGGGGCGCAGGGGCTCCAGCGAGTGCGCGGTCATCACATGCGGTATGCCGTACAGCAGCTTGCCGAAGTGGCCGGCGAGGTTGGCGTACCAGGTGTGGGTGTGGACGAGCTCGCGGCCTTCGAGGCCGGCGGCCATGGCGAGGTCCACGGAGAAGGTGCGCAGCGCGTCGTTGGCGGTGTCGAGGGCGGCCCAGGAGCGGTGGCGTACGACGCCCACTCCGCGGCCCTCGCCCCAGCAGTGCACCTCGAGGTCGACCAGGGAGGTCAACTCCCGGGCGAGGAACTCGACATGGACGCCCGCGCCGCCGTACACATCCGGCGGGTACTCCCGGGTCAGCAGTCCCACTCGCACCCGCAACCCCCATGTCTTGACGACCGGCTCCCTCATGGTCACCCAGATGAGCCGCGCGGGGAAGAGCGCGGCGGTCGTGTGAAGCAACAGTCACCACACGTTCCCCCGCCGGGCACCCGATAGTAGAGGCAGCAGCTGCGGCGCCGGAAGGCGGTGCCGGTGAGGGTACCGGTGCCGGACAGGAGGGGGTGGGCGAGGAGTGCGACGGTGAGGGGGCGCGCCGCGGCACCGAGTTGCCGGGCGGTTCCGGTGAGCGCGGAGGCAGCGTTGCCCCACAGCAGACCGGGAGCGATCCGGTAGTGCGCGCGGAGGGCCGCGGCCAGCGGTTCGAGGTGTCCGCGCAGGACCACGTCCACGAGGGTCGCGGCGTCGGCGGGCCGCGGCCGGACCTGCGAGAGCCACAGGTCGTCGGGGGCGCTCGCGCCGGGGTCCCAGTGCAGCGACCCGGGGTCGAGGTCGGGGACTCGACCGTAGGAGACCGCGCAGCCCAGCGTCACCGACCACAGCCGGGCCGCGAGCCCCTGCTGGAAGATGGAGGCCGCGATCCGCAGCTCGGGGGCACGCAGAGCGGCGGCGACCTTTTCCACACGGAAAGTAATAGAATTTCCGTAAACCTCCGATGGCCGATTTTCGTACACCTGCGCGAGCGTCGGCAGTGGTCCGCGTGCCGCTCCGCCCGTGCGTAGTACGAAGAAGCCGCCGAGCGGCGTGAGGGCGGCGAGATCGGGGTCGAGGTCCACGAGGAGCAGTAGTACCAAGGCCCCTAGGGGATGCCTCCAGGGGGTGTCCGCCTCCTGTCGCCCACCCTGGGGAGGACAGTGCCCGATTCGTACTCCATCGGCAGTAGGACCCAATGCCTGCTCAGGGACGACGACGGGAACAGATCGACAGGGCATCGTGTTCGTTATGAAGGCCGACCGTTCGTCGCGCAGGGGTCACCGCCCCCGCCTCACGCAGAGGAGCAGCTCATGAGCGCCCTCGCGTTGTCCGTGATCCTGTCCCTCGTCTCCGCCGTCGCCTACGCCGGCGGGGCGATCGTGCAGGAGCACGTGGCGGTGTCCTCGCCGGGCGAGCAGTACGCGCCGCTGCGCCGGCCGACCTGGTGGGCGGCGGTCGCGCTCAACGGCCTCGGCGGGCTGCTGCACGTGGTGGCGCTGGCCTACGGCCCGCTGAGCCTGGTGCAGCCGCTGGGCGCCCTGACGATCGTGTTCGCGCTGCCGATGGCCGCGCTGTTCGTGGGCCGCAAGGCCGGCGCCACCGCCTGGCGGGGCGCGATCATGGCGACCGTCGGCCTCGCCGGTCTGCTCGCCCTGGTCGGCTCCTCGGACGGGCATTCACTGGACACCGCCCAGCGGGTGGCCGTCGCCGTGGTCACCGGCGGCGTGGTCGTGGCCCTGATGATCGCGGCCCGGGCCGCCCACCGGCACCCGGCGGTGCGCAGCATGCTGCTGGCGACCGGGTCCGGCATAGCGTTCGGCATGTCCTCGGTGTTCACCAAGACGGTCGCGGTCGACTGGACCGGCGGGGTCACGCTCTCCGACCTGCCGTCCCTCGCCGTGATCGGCGTCTTCGCCACGGCCGGCATGCTCCTCTCCCAGGCCTCCTACCGCGGCGCGGGCCTCGCGGCCCCGCTGGCCACCCTGACCGTCGTGAACCCGGTGATCGCGGCCGCGGTCGGCATCACGATGTTCGGCGAGACCTTCCGGTACGGCTCCACGGGCACCGCGCTGGCCCTGAGCTGCGGCGTGGTCGCGGCGGGCGGCCTGATCCTGCTCACGACGGAGCGGCTGGCCCGCAGCACCGCGGAGCCGGAGGCGGCCGAGCCCGTCGGCGAGCCCACGCCCGTCGAGGAACTGCTCGCCGAGCTCCCCGAGCAGCCACTGTCCGTGCCCCGGGAGGCGGTCCTGGTACCGGCCCAGGTCGGACCGTCGGTCCTGGAGGTCTCGTACGACGAGTCCGCCGAGGACGACGAGCTGCTCACCGACCCCACCCGGTACCGCTTCTACGGGCCCTTCTACGGCGGCTCGTACGTCCCGGTGCCGGTCGCGGACCGGCACCGGGAGCGGGTCAGATCCTGACGCCGCCGGCCCTGAGATAGGCGACAGGGTCGATGTCCGAACCGAAGCCGGGCCCCGTCCGCACCTCGAAGTGCAGATGCGGGCCCGTCACATTGCCCGTGGCCCCCGAGCGGCCGATGCGCTGCCCCTCGCCCACGCTCTGCCCGGCCCGCACGGAGATCGCCGACAGATGGCCGTACTGCGTGTAGCGCCCGTCGGAGTGCCGGATCACCACCTGGTAGCCGTAGGACCCGCCCCACCCGGCGCTGACGACATGGCCCGCCGCGACCGCCTTCACCGAAGTGCCGGTGGGGACGAGGAAGTCGACGCCGGTGTGGTAGCCCTTCGACCAGGAGGAACCCGCCACGTGGTACCCGGTGCCGATCGCGGCGTTGACCGGGGCGACCAGGGAGTGGCGGGTGCCGGTCTTCTCCTCGGTGTGCACCTCGGTGTGCGAAGAGGCCTTCTCCGTCGAGGACTTGGAGCTTCTGTGGGTCGTCGGCGCGGCGGCCTTGCCGTGCAGGTTCAGGCGCTGGCCCGGCAGGATCAGGTCCGGATCGGATCCGATCGTCCTGCGGTTCGCGGCGTACAGACGCTGCCAGCCGCCCGGCAGATGCTCGGTCTCGGCGATCTGCGAGAGCGAGTCCCCGCGCACCACGGTGTACATCTCGGCCGTGCCCGCCCTCGACTGGGGCGTGGTCTGCGGCTGTACGTCCTTGACCGAGGTCTTCCTGGTGCTCACGTCCGCGGTGTGGATGTCCGGGGTGTTCCCGCCGCGCGTCAGCCCGGCCTGCACCGAGCAGACCGGCCAGGCCCGCGGCCCCTGCCCGTCGAGCACCTTCTCGGCCACGGCTATCTGCTGGTCCTTGGTGGCCAGATCCGCCCGCCGGGCGTACTGGGCGCCGCCGTACGCCTCCCAGGTCGACTGGGTGAACTGCAGGCCGCCGTAGAAGCCGTTGCCGGTGTTGATGCTCCAGTTGTTGCTGGACTCGCAGGCGGCGACCTTGTTCCAGGTGGACACGTCGGCCGCGTGGGCGGTGCCGGCGCCGATCAGCGGGATCGCCATGCCGGCGCTTCCGGCCGTGACGGTCAGTGAGGCCCGGTTGATCCTGTTCGGCTGATACCGGCGGTGCCGGCCGCGTACGGCCATGAAGATCCCCCTCGACATGCGTCAGGAGGGCCAAAAGTAAGCGCCCCGAACAGGCCATGACAAGACGGCAATTCGGCCGTGCTGTCTCCCGGGGAAACAGGAATACACCGCAGTTGCGGAAGTGCTGAGGCAGGTGGGGCCGGTCGTGCGTATCAGGCTGCGGAACAGCGGGCGACCCGGACACGCGCTCGGCGTACCGGCACGTCAGGATGGTCGGTGGGGCGATACTGACGGGCACGACCGGCACCACCGATACCGGATCCTCAAGGAGCCAACCGAATGAGCAACACAGCCCAGATCGGCGTCACGGGACTCGCGGTCATGGGCCGCAATCTCGCCCGGAACTTCGCGCGCAACGGCTACACGGTCGCCTTGCACAACCGGACGGCGGCGCGTACGCACGCCCTGGTGGAGGAGTTCGGGGACGAGGGCGACTTCATCGCGGCGGAGACCGCCAAGGAGTTCGTGGCGGCGCTGGAGCGGCCGCGGCGGCTGGTCATCATGGTCAAGGCGGGCGGCCCGACGGACGCGGTGATCGACGAGTTCGCGCCGCTCCTGGAGCCCGGCGACATGATCATCGACGGTGGCAACGCGCACTTCGCGGACACCCGCCGCCGTGAGAAGGCGCTGCGCGAGCAGGGCATCCACTTCGTCGGCATGGGCGTCTCCGGCGGCGAGGAGGGCGCGCTGAACGGCCCGAGCATCATGCCGGGCGGCCCGAAGGAGTCGTACGACTCGCTCGGCCCGATGCTGGAGAAGATCTCGGCGAAGGCGGCCGACGGCGCGCCCTGTGTGACGCACGTCGGTCCGGACGGCGCCGGGCACTTCGTGAAGATGGTCCACAACGGCATCGAGTACGCGGACATGCAGCTGATCGGCGAGGCGTACCAGCTGCTGCGCGACGTGGCCGGTTACTCCCCCGCACAGATCGCGGAGATCTTCCGCACCTGGAACACCGGCCGCCTGGACTCCTACCTCATCGAGATCACCGCCGAGGTGCTGTCCCACGTGGACGCGGCGACGGGCAAGCCGTTCGTGGACGTGGTGGTGGACCAGGCGGAACAGAAGGGCACGGGCCGTTGGACGGTCCAGATCGCCCTCGACCTCGGCGTCCCGGTCTCGGGCATCGCGGAAGCGGTCTTCGCCCGCTCCCTCTCCGGCCACGCGGCGCTGCGCGAGGCGTCCCGGGGTCTGGCGGGCCCGAAGGCGACGCCTCTCTCCGAGACCGAGGCGGCGGCCTTCGCCGACCGTGTCGAACAGGCCCTCTACGCCTCCAAGATCGTCTCCTACACCCAGGGCTTCCACGAGATCGCGGCAGCCCGCGAGGAGTACGACTGGGACATCGACCTGGGCGCGGTCTCCGCGATCTGGCGGGGCGGCTGCATCATCCGCGCCGCGTTCCTGGACCGCATCCGGTCCGCGTACGACACCCGGGCCGACCTGCCGAGCCTTCTCTCGGACGAGACGTTCGCGCGCGAGATCGCCGACGCCCAGGACGACTGGCGCGAGGTCATCGTCGCCGCGACCCGCCAGGGCGTCCCGACCCCGGGCTTCGCCGCGGCCCTCGCCTACTACGACGCCCTGCGCGCCGAGCGGCTGCCGGCCGCCCTTACTCAGGGCCAGCGTGACTTCTTCGGTGCGCACACCTACCGGCGGACGGACCGGGACGGCTCGTTCCACACGCTGTGGGGCGGGGACCGGTCGGAGGTCACCGCCTAGGCGAGTAGCCGTACGAGGCGGCGGGCGGCCCGAGCGGTCGCCCGCCGCCCGTCTTTTCGGGGACGACGTTTCGGCGACGACGTTTCGGCGACGACGCAGGATTCGGCGGGCACAGTGGGGCTCTCAGCCGGACGCCAGTTCTCCCAGCAGCTTCCGGGCGCTGCGTCGGTCCTCCTCGCCGCCCAGGTCCGTCGCCGTGAACACCACCTCGGTCGCGCCGGCCTCGCGGTTGCGGCGGAGCTCCGCGGCGACCGTCTCCTCGTCGCGCACGACAACCTCGTTACGGCGGCTTGGCCTTGACCTCGCGCCGGGCCGGGCAGATGGGGCCTCGACCACTGTCTCCGGCCCCTCCTGCGGCCGTCTCTCACGTTCGCGGGTTCAGGTCAGGGGTGGTCCCGGCTCCGGGTTCGGTACCGGTTCCGGGCCCGGGGGGACCGGTGACGGGGAGGGGTCCGGGGGCGGGGTCGGCCTCGGGCGCGACGGTGGCTGGGGGAGCGGGGTGGGCTCCGGGGAGGGGAGTGGTTCGGGGGTGGGGACCGGGGAGGGATACGGGTCCGGGGGCTGGGGTTTCGGGGCGGGGCTGGGGCCCGGCGGTAGAGGGTCCGGGTACGGGTCGGTCATGGCGTCCTCCGGCCAGTCGGTCGACGTCGGCTCTGGACTACTCCCCCGCCTACCCGACGGCCGCTTCCCCACTCACCCGCCGGTATGACGGCAGGCGCCCAGGTGGGCCTACCCGCCGAGCGCGGCCACGGCGCCCGCCGCGAGGCCCGCGCGGGGGCTGGACAGCACCGGAACCGGCGTGGTCGTCAGCTGATGGGCCGGGGCCATGGAGCCCTGGGCGAGAACGATCACGTCGGCGTCCGCAACCGCGTCGGCGGCGACCGCCACCAGACGTGCGCAGCCTTCGTCATCACCCGCCGCGAAGCACTCCCAGGCCCCCTCGACGAGCCGCGTCCGCACCTCGACCGGCCCCCCGCCGAGAGGGCCCTCGACCTCAACAGGGAGTCCGGCGCGACGATCCTCATGCTCATCCCGGCGCCCGCCACGACGACCCTCATACCCATCCCGGCGCCCGCCACGACGAACCCCCACCCCGACCGGGAACCCACCACAACCGGCCTCCTCCACGACAGGTCGACCCCCACCAAGAGCCTCCTCCACGACCGGGCGGCCCGCACGACCGGCTTCCTCCCCGACCGGGCGGCCCGCACGACCGGCTTCCTCCCCGACCGGCCGACCGCCGAGACGAGCCTCGACCTCAGCCGGGAGTCCGGCGCGACGACCCTCATACCCATCCCGGCGCCCGCCACGACGAACCCCCACCCCGACCGGGAACCCACCACAACGGGCCTCCTCCACGACAGGTCGACCCCCACCAAGAGCCTCCTCCCCCGCCGGGCGACCCCGACCAAGAGCCTCCTCCCCCGCCGGGCGACCCCGACCAAGAGCCTCCTCCACGACCGGGCGGCCCGCACCGGCTTCCTCCCCGACCGGCCGACCGCCGAGACGAGCCTCCACCCCGACCGAACACCCGGCGCGACGCGCCTCCTCCTCGATCAAGGACACCGTCGGTTCGAGCGTGCTCTCCACCGTGGCGAGGACCATGATCCGCGAGCCGGCGGCGACGGCGGCTGCCGCCATCGGGCGGTCGCTGCGCAGCACCGGGAGCCCGGCCTCCGCACCGGCCGCCTCCACGACGCCGCCGATGGTCGAGCAGGTGCACAGCAGGGCCCGCGCGCCCTCGGCGACGGCGCGGAACAGTACGGCCCGCACCTCGTCCGCCACCGCCTCCGGCCCCTCCCGCCGGGCCCGGGCCAGCAACTCCTCGTCGACGAAGTGCCGTAGCTCCAGGCCCTGGTGGTCCTCGTCGCGCAGGGCGTCGAAGACCGGGATGTGCGCGGGCGAGGTGTGCAGGAGGGCGAGCATGCGGGGCTGGGTCTCTCTCAAAAGTGCGGTGTGCTACGGCGTTCAGGCACGTCGGCTCAGAACCGGCCAGGATGCGCCACCAGCCACTCCTTCGCCGCCCGCAGCAGCGCCGGGTCGGCCGGCGGAGCGACGTCGGGGTGGCGCTCGGCCCACTTGACGACGTACGGGCACAGCGGGGCGACGACGACGCCCTCGCGCTCGGCGACGGCGTACAACTCGCGCGCCAGCGCTCCCGCGATGCCCTTCCCCTCGTGGGCCGGCTCCACGATGGTGTGGACGGGGACCAGGGCGCGCGCGGGGGTTTCGAGGACGAAGTACTCGATGTGGCCGACGACTTCGCCGTCCGCACCGTCGCCGAAGGCCTCCAGGCGGCCTGCCGCCCGGTCGTCGCGGATCTCGATGTCGCTCATGGGCACGCTCCTGGTCCGGGCGTCGGTAGGGGGCAGACCGGTATGGCCTGCGGGCTGCGCTGCTGGTCCGAGCCCGGTACCGGCTCGGACGGGTCGGCGCCCAGGGCCACGACGCGGTTGTCGCGGTCCACGTGCACGACCCGGGGTTCGAGTACCCGGGCCTCGGCGTCGGTCACCTGAGCGTAGCTGATGATGATCACCAGGTCGCCGGGGTGGACGAGATGGGCGGCGGCCCCGTTGATCCCGATCACGCCGGACCCGCGCTCGCCCTCGATCACGTAGGTCTCCAGTCGGGAGCCGTTGGTGATGTCGACGATGTGCACGAGTTCGCCGGGCAGCAGGTCGGCGGCGTCGAGGAGGTCGCCGTCGATGGTCACCGATCCCACGTAGTGCAGGTCGGCCTGGGTGACGGTGGCACGGTGGATCTTGGACTTGAACATGGTACGAAACATGAAGCAACTCCCGATTCGTCTGCTCCCTGCCTGCTTCTGCAGGTCAAGGGCGGTCTTCGGAGGCTACCTCGTTTCGCATGCGCGGTCAGCTGTCGCCAGGCGTCTGAGGAGTCACACCGACCCGTCCTTCAGGCAGACGATCGGCGGTGGGTCACGACCGCGATGTCCGAGCCGCCGTGTCCCACAGGTACACCACATGCCCGTCGTCGTCCTCGTCGTAGTGCGCCGTGGCGAGCCGGGTGTGCCCGTCGGCGAACGGCAGGGCCGCCATCGCCACGACGAGCCCACCCTGTTTCGAGTTCTCCCGCAGGGGGCCGCCCACCTGCTCGCCGGTCACCGGGTCCCCCAGCAGCACCACGTCGTCTTCTTCGCCATCGCCCGACGCGGCCAGCAGGACGCGATCGCCCCCGACGTGACCGGTACGGTAACCGCCCCCACCGACACCGACACCGACCCGGCGGGCCGGCCACCCGCGCGCGGAAGATACGTAACCGCCTTACGTAGATCCACGGTTGTCACGTACGGACGCGGCTCGGAGGCTCGTCCTCATGACTCCACTCACCCCCGCGTCGCCCGAGGTCGCCGACCTGGCCGCCCGCCATCGGCTGGGGGCTCTCCAGGTCGTGTTCGTGCCGAAGCGCCTCCGCCGGGTGGCGTACGCCGCCCATGTCTTCAACTGCCTCATGCTCATGTCGTTGTTCCTGGTCCCCGGGTTGCTGTACTACTGGTTCGCCATGCGCCGCTTCCCCGACTTCAGCCGGAATCGGGCCGCCCAGCGACTGCACCTCTTCGAAGAGGGGCTGGTCGTGCACCCGCCGTCCGGCGGCGAGCCGGTCGCCCTGCGCTGGGACTCCCTGCGCCTCCAGCAGGAGATCGTCCAACTGGTCATCAACGGCGTGCCCGCGCCGACCAAGTACGTCTACTCGGCGAGCACCCCCGGCCAGGGGTCGGTGCGGATCACGGAGTTCTACGAGGATCCCGACGTCTGGGGTCCCCGGATGCAGGACGCGGTGCTGCGCGCCCAGGGACCGGCCGTGCTGGAGACGCTTCGCGAGGGCGGCACGGTCCCGTTCGGAGGGCTCTCGCTCTCCCGCACGGCCGTGAGCGCCCGGGGGAAGGGCAACATGCCCTGGCCCAAGGTCCGGGAGGTCCGTGCCGCGGGCGGCCTGGTCCGCATCATGACCACCGACTCGTCGGGCGCCCCCGTCCTCTGGTCCAACCATCTGGCCAAGGACATCACGAACCTGCACCTGTTCCTGGCGGTCGCCCACAGCCTGCACGAGCAGTCCGCCGCCTGACGCCGAGGGGACGGACGCCGGAGCCAGAGCGGACCGGCTCCGATCCGGCGATGGCCGGCGGCGCCTGTATGCAGGGCTTCAGGACGGTCCGCAACGACCTTCGGCTACTGGTTCGGGACGGCAACCTGGCGTGCGAGGTCCAGGTACAGAGCCTCGCACCCCTGACGGATCAACAGGTCAGCGCAGCGGACGGCCCGGGCGGGCCCGCAGGCGACGGGGTGGGATCAGAGCGACCGGTCAGACGGCCGGCCGGTGGACCACTTGGCCGAGTGCGCGCGGCAGTGCCGCCCGGGACGGGATGCCGAGCTTGCGGTAGATACGGCCCAGGTGGGTTTCGACCGTCCGGGTGCTGACGAAGAGCTGCTCCGCGATCTCCTTGGTGCGTTTGCCCTCTGCCGCCAGTTCCGCGATCTCCCGCTCTCGCTCGGTGAGAAGGACCATCGTCGCCGGGGCGCCCGCGTCCTGCGCCGTTGCGACCTCTGCACCGGTGGCGGCGTGGGAAGCCGGCAGCAGGGCCCTGACCCGTGCCGCCTCCTCACGGATCCGCTGTGCGCCACAGGCCCGAGCGGTCCTTCCCGCCGTGTCGAGCCATTCCAGCGCCTGCTGGGTGCCATGGGCCGCGTGGACCGAAGGCGCCCCGGTCACCAGGGTCCAGGCGTGTTCCACCGGCAGGCCCGCGCGGCGGAACGACTCCGCGGCCTCGTGGAACAGCCCTGCCGCCAGGTGGTGTTCTCCCTCGGCGGCGTGCAGCGCGGCCCGGGCTCTGCGCACGTGTTGCTGTTGCAGCGGCAGCCCCAACTCCTCGGCGACGGCCTCCCCCGTCCTGGCCCAGTCGCGTGCGGCGTCGATGTCCCCGCACCGCAGTGCCGCGACGGAGGCGAGGGCCAGAAGAGACGGCTGCCAGGTCCGCAGCAGCCGCCGCAGCTGCGGGCCGCCCTCCTCCACGAGGGTGCGCAGACAGCCCGCCGGGTCCCCTCCGATCAACTGGGCGTGGGCGTGCAGGCCGACCGCCACGGCTGCCCGCCAGCCCCGTTTGCGCAGGGCGAGGGAGAGTCCTTCCCCGGTGAGTTCGAGGAGTCTGTCGGTGTCCCGCCGTGGACGTGTCCACAGCAGCCCCGTCCCCCGCAGGATCATGGCGATCCCGGCGGCTTCGTCGACCCCGCTCATCCGGGCGAGCAGCTCGGCCTCCCCGGCACGGCGACAGAGCGACTCCAGACGCCCCGTCAGCTGGTCGAGATGGCACAGGGCCACCAGTTGGTTGATCCGGATGAACCTCCGGGTGGCACCCGTGGTTGCCTGAAGTCCTCGTTCCAGATGCCGGTAGGCGTCATGGAACCGCTCCTGGAACAACTCCGCACAGCCGAGCATCGCCAGGACGTCGGGCATGGTGACGGCAGCGGCGTCCGGCAGGGCGTCCACGATCCGCGCACAGTGGGTGACCTCGGTGGCGGCCTCGGGCAGCAGCCCGAGCTGGGTGTCGCCGAGGGCGCCCAGGGCCCGCAGGTAGGGCACCGCCGGGCCGGCCGCTCCGGCAGCCTCCGCCGCCTCGCGGACCACGTCACGTGCCTCGCCGTAGGCGCCCCGGAACAACTGCACTCGCCCGTATGTGGTGATCAGTTCGGCCGCCGGTGCCGGGAGCGGAACCGGCAGTGGGCGGGGGACGAGGTCCAGTGCCGTCCGGACCACGGCTTCGGCCTCCTGGTGGCGGCCCAGCAGCCGCTCCAGCTCTCCGCAGACGGCGTAGGCGCTCAGCCGCAGGTCCTCGGAGAGATCCGACTGGTGCCGGAGCAGATCATGTACCAGGGAACGGGCTTCCCGTAGGCGGCCCACGGCACTGAGGGCCCGGCAGGAGTCGAGCACCAGAACGACCCGGGCCGCGCTGATCCTGTCCCCGGCGGGCAGGTGGTCCAGCGCCAGGCGCAGCCAACGGGCAGCGACAGCCGGCGACTTGCCCATCGCCTCCGCCGCGCCCTCGACCAGAACCTGCCGGGCCCGCGCACTGCCCGCGCCCACCAGGTGCTCGGCCTGCCGGGCACGTCGGAGTGCCGACGCTCCTCGCGTGGTGAGCAGATCCAGGGCCCGTGTGTGGGCGTGCACGCGCAGGGACGGCGAAGCGTGTTCCAGGGCGACGTGGCCGAGCACCGGGTGCCGGAAGACGTAGCCGCCTCCCGAGGGCAGCGGCCGTATCAAGTCCGCTTCGACGAGTTCGGTGAACGCTCCGAGGGCTCGTTCCAGGCCGAGCTCGGAGACCGCGGCGACGTCGTCCGGCAGGAAGGGATCGCCGAGAACGGCGGCGACGTGGACCGAGAGCGCCGCGTCAGCGGTGAGGGAGTCCAGCTCGCTGACGACGGAGGCGGCCTCCCGCAGCATGCCGTCCCGGTCCGGACCGGCACTCAGCGGCCACTCGTCCGGGTCCCACCGCGCCGCGACGAGGATCCGCAGCATCCGCGGGTTGCCGCCGGAGGCGGCGTGCAACTGCTCGGCGTAGGTGCCGTCGACCACGGGTGCCGGGGAGGCGCCCCACTCGGTGTACGCATGGTCACGCGCCGAGTCGGACAAGGCGTGCCCGGAGGTGGTGTCAGTGTGAGACCCCCTGTGTCCGAGCAACGCGGATATCGCCCGGCAGTCCAGGGAGGACGCGGCCAGGCGGATGACCGAGCCGGTCTCGACGCCGTGTTCGAGCGCTTCTCTGAGTACCGGGCTGGACTGGCGCGGGCGGTGCGCCAGCGCCAGGACGAACGGGCCGGGCGGGGGTGTCCGCACAAGCTGCGCGATCAGTCTCGCGGACTGCTCGTCGCACAGATGAACGTTGTCGAGGACAAGCACGCCGCCGCGCCGCGCCGCCCAGCGCCCCAGTACGCTCCGCCCCTCGGCACCCGCGCCGCCGCCGGGCCCCTGGTCCGCTGGGGACTCCCCCACCCCCAGGGCGTCCAGCACCTCTGTGATGACCTGGCCGGGTTGCGTCGTACCGCGCGCGGCGTGGGATCGCGCCACCAGGGCCCCTGCCCCGGCTGCCCGCTCGGCGAGCAGGGCGAGCAGGGCGGTCTTGCCGATCCCCGGCTCACCAGTGACCTCCAGGACCGTCCCCCGGCCGTCGGTCAGATCCTGTACGACCGCGGAAAGACACTCGATCTGCGGGTGTCTGCCGACGAGAACGGCGCCGCTCTCGTGGGCCCGATCCTTGGGGGGCAAGTGATCCTCTCCGTTCCCATGGATGTGCACACGAGCCATGACGCCCTCTGTTGTCGATTCGGATATTAGGCCATCACATGGGCCGACTTGTCGCCTGAACGGTGATCTGCGGGAGGGCCGGGACCGGGTCGGCGGCACGCACCCCGGCCCGGGTCGTACGTCGGGGGCCGTCCCGGATCGTGCCCCTAACTCCCTTCGCAGGGGGCTCACACGCATCGCACAGCAGGGTCACAACGGCGAGCCGGAGGGTGGGGGACACGGCCGCCGTAGGCGGCCCGTGAGCTGCGCGCATCCGCCGGAGGAACCGATGAACAGCCGTACGACCACCCGCCACCTGTCGAGATCCGTCCTCGCGGCCACCGCCCTTGTCGCCTCCCTCGTGCTCGTCGGCTGCGGCTCCTCCGCGAGCACCACCGCCTCGACCTCGACCTCGGCCTCCGCCCAGGCGGGCGGCCCCGGCGGCACACCGCCGTCCGGGGCGCCGGGCGGGTCGGGCGGTCAGGGCGGGCCGGGTGCCTCGACGCAGCAGTACACGGCGACCGGCACATACACGCTGAAGAGCGGCACGGTCTCGAAGTCCGGGGCGTCGTACACCTCGTCCACCAAGGACAGGTCCGCGGTCCTGGTCACCAAGAGCGGCAGGCTGACGCTGACCGACGCGAAGGTGACCACGTCCGGCACCACGTCGTCGTCGGACGAGAGCAGCTTCTACGGCCTGAACGCGGGCGTGCTCGCCGAGAACGGCGGCGACATCGTCCTCGACGGCGGCACCGTGAGCACCACGGGCAAGGGCGCCAACGGCGTCTTCGCGTACGGCTCCGGCTCCTCCGTGACGCTCACGGGCACGAAGATCAAGGCCACCGGCCGGTACGCGCACGCCGTGATGGCCTCCGGCGGCGGCAAGCTGACGCTGAAGAACGTCACGGCCGACACCACAGGAGCCAACTCGGCGACCATCGCCACCGACCGCGGCAGCGGCACGGTCGACGTCACCGGCGGGACGTTCACCACGAGCGGGCAGGACGCCCCCGGCGTCTACTCCACCGGCAAGATCACGGTGACCAAGGCGACGGTCACGGCGACCGGCGCGGAGGGCGCGGTCGTCGAGGGCGCCAACTCGGTGGTCTTCAAGGACAGTACGGTGACCGGCGGCAAGAACGGCGTGATGCTGCATCAGAGCGGCTCCGGCGACGCCCTCGTCGGCACCGCCGTGTTCACCATGGACGGTGGCTCCCTCACCGCGAAGGGCGGCGACCTGTTCTACGTCACGAACACCACCGCCACCATCACCCTCAAGGGCGGCGCCGAGGTCAAGGAGAGCAACGGCAAGCTCCTCGACGTGACCACGAAGAGCAAGGCGATCCTCAAGGCGTACGGCGAGAAGCTCTCCGGCAGCGTGCTCACGGACAGCACCAGTTCGGCCTCGGTGGTGCTGAAGCAGGGCAGCACGCTGAAGGGCGCGATCAACAAGGCGGCGCTCACGCTCGACTCCAACAGCAGCTGGACGGTCACCGCCGACTCGACCCTGACGAGCCTGACCGGCGCGGAGATCTCCGGCTCGAAGATCACCAACATCACCGGTAACGGCCACACCGTCTACTACGACAAGTCCCTCGCCGCCAACAAGGCGCTCGGCGGCAAGACGTACACCCTGGCGGGCGGGGGCAAGCTGGTCGCCAAGTAGGGGAGTTCGGGGGCGTCAGCCGCGTGGCCGGGGCGCCGGCATGCCTCCCCGCTTCAGTGTGCCGAGGACCAACGACACATCCACCGACGCCGTTTCGTCCGACCAGGGCGAGCGGGTCACGAAGTCGTGGAGTGCCGCCTCGTCCGGGAAGGCGGTGAGGACGAGCAACTGCCGTTCGCCGGTGACGTAGCTGACGTACCGGACGTGGGTTGGACTCGACGAGGCCGGCCGTCACCGCCGCGACGGCGGCCGGGGCGGCCCGCACCCACAGCACCGGCTCGATCACGGCCCGGATGCGGACGCGTCCCTCTCGGCGCAGGGCGCCGAGCCGACGCCGGGCGGTGGCCTCGGAGACGCCGGATACGCGGGCGAGTTCGTCGTAGGTGCAGCGCCCGTCCTCGGCCAGGACGTGCACCAACAGCCGGTCGGACCGGGAGAGTTCGGGCGGGCCGTCGAGCGGCTCGGGGGCGTTCGCCGGAGTGCCGTCGCCGAGTGCGGCCATCTCCGCCTCGGTGAGCAGGCCTGTCCGGGGCGCTGCTGGTGCTGCTGAACCGGCGGACCGTCGAGCCGCCGTACCGCAACAAGACCGTGTCCAACGTGCTGCTGGCGGGCTCCTTCGTGGTGTTCGGGGTGCTCGCCGTCGTCCAACTCAAGGAAACCCTGGGAGGGTTGTGAACCCCGCCGACCTGTGCTTCAGCACCGCCACCGAGCTCGCCGCCGCGCTGCGGCGCCGTGAGGTCTCCGCCCGTGAGGTGGTCGGGGCTCATCTCGAACAGATCGAGCGCGTCAATCCGTCGGTGAACGCGATCGTCACCCTTGTCGCCGACCGGGCGCTGGAGCAGGCGGCCGAGGCGGACGAGCGGCTGGCGTCGGGGGAGGAGGTCGGGCCGCTGCACGGGCTGCCCGTCGCGCACAAGGACCTCCACGACACGGCCGGCATCCGCACGACGTACGGTTCCCCCGTCTTCGCCGACCACGTCCCCCACCGGGACCATCTGGTCGTCGAGCGCCTCCGGCGGGCGGGGGCGATCACCATCGGCAAGACCAACGTGCCCGAACTCGGCATGGGTTCGCACACCGTCAACCCGGTCTTCGGCGCCACCCGCAACCCCTACGACCTCTCCCGCAGCGCGGGCGGCAGCAGCGGCGGCGCGGGGGCGGCCCTGGCCTGCGGGATGCAGCCGATCGCCGACGGCATCGACACCGGGGGCTCGCTGCGCAACCCTGCGTCCTTCAACAACGTGGTGGGGTTGCGGCCTTCGCCCGGACGAGTCCCGTCATGGCCCGACAAGGCGCCGTGGGGACAGCTCTCGGTGAAGGGACCGATGGCCCGGACGGTCACCGACGTCGCCCTCGCCCTCTCCGTGCTGGCGGGCCCCGATCCGCGCAGCCCGCTGGCCCTGGAGACCCCGGGGTCGGCCTTCGCCGGGGGTCTCGACAGCGATGTGCGGGGTCTGCGGGTGGCCTGGTCGCCCGACCTGGGCGGGACCGTGCCCGTCGAGGCAGAGGTCCGTGACGTGGTGCGGGGCGCGGCGGAGGTGTTCGCCGGACTGGGCTGTGAGGTGGAGGAGGCCTGCCCCGATCTGGCCGGTGCCGACGAGGCGTTCCTCGTCCAGCGGGCCTGGCAGATGGAGCTCGCCGTCGGGTCGCTGCTGGACCTGTACCGCGACCGTATGTCCGCCGACGTGATCTGGAACATCGAGGAGGGCCGCAAGCTCACCGGCCCGGACCTGGGCTGCGCCCAGCTGCTCCAGGCCAGGCTCTTCCGTCGGGTGCGGGAGTTCTTCGAGCGGTACGACCTCCTGCTGCTGCCGGTGAGCCAGGTCGCGCCCTTCGACATCGGGCTGTCGTATCCGCCCTGGGTCGACGGCACTCCTATGGAGACGTATCTGGACTGGATGCGCTCGGCCTCCCTGGTCACGATGACCGGCTGCCCGGCGCTGTCCGTCCCGGCCGGCTTCACCCCGGCCGGACTGCCGGTCGGGCTCCAGGTGGTCGGGCCGCACCGGCAGGACGGGGCCGTGCTGCGGGCCGGGTACGCCTTCGAACAGGCCACGCTCTTCGGGGAGCGCAGGCCCCTCGTGGAAGGGAGTCGGTCATGAGCCCGAGCAGCGCGGTCGTCGTCGGCGCGGGGATGGCGGGGCTGGCGACGGCCTGGTTCCTGCAGGAGGCGGGAGTCGAGGTCACGGTGGTCGACCGGAGGGGCGTGGCGGCGGGGGCGTCCTGGGGCAACGCGGGCTGGCTCTCCCCGGCCTTGACGGTCCCGCTGCCCGAACCAGCCGCCCTCAAGCTGGGGATGCGCACGTTCCTCTCCCCCGCCTCCCCGCTCTACATCCCCCCACGCGCCGACCTCCGGCTGGCCCGCTTCCTGCTGGCGTTCACCCGCAACTGCACCCACCGGCAGTGGCAGGTGGCCATGGCGGCACTCGCCACGCTGAACCGCCGTGCGCTCGCCGCCTACGACGACCTGGCGCGGGGCGGGATCACCGAGCCGACGCGCACGGGCGACCCGCACCTGATCGCCTTCACCTCGGCGGCCGGCCGATCCGGGGTCGTGGCGGAGCTGGAAGCGGTGCGGGCAGCGGGCCAGGACGTCGCCTACGACCTGCTCACCGGCGCCGAGGCACGCGAGCGGGAGCCGGCCCTCTCGGCGCGCGTCGAGGCCGCCGTGCACCTGCACGGCCAGCGTCGTCTGAACCCCGGGGCGTATGCCGCCGCGCTCGCCGACGCGGTGCGGGACCGGGGCGGGAAGTTCGTCACCGGAGCGGACATCCGACGGATACAGGACCTGGGCACCGGGGTCGCCGCGCTCGCCGCCGACGGTACGACCGTGCGGGCGGACGTGGCCGTCCTGGCCTCGGGGGCCTGGCTCGACCGTCTCGCCGCGCCCTTCGGTGTCCGCACGCCGGTCCAGTCGGGCCGCGGCTACAGCTTCAGCCTGCCTCCGGACGGGCTGCCCGCCCGACCCACGTACTTCGCCGAACAGCGCGTGGTCTGCACACCGCTCGGGGACCGGGTGCGGGTGGCGGGGATGATGGAGTTCACCGCGCCCGACCGGCCCGCCGATCCCCGCCGCGTCGAGGCGATCGTCAACGCGGCCCGTACGCTCCTCCCCGCGGCCGACTTCGCCCGCCGCACCGACGAGTGGGCGGGCCCCCGCCCCTGCACCGCGGACGGCCTGCCCCTGGTCGGCCCGACCCGCTCGCCGCGCGTGCACGTCTGCGGCGGCCACGGCATGTGGGGCATCGCCCTGGGCCCGGTGACCGGCAAGCTCCTGGCGGAGTCGATCGTCACCGGCCGCCCGGCGCCCGAACTGACCGCACTGCACCCGCTGCGCTGAGCGCCCGGCTCACTCCGCGTCGGCGACGACCGACCCGACCCGCTCGGCCAGGCCGGGGTCGCGGCGGACCAGGAGGGTCGCGTAGCCGACGGAGAGCAGCAGGGCGGCGAGTGCGGCGACGGGGAACCAGCTGTACGGCGCCGGCTGGCCCGGCTTGGCCAGGTAGTACAGCGGCACCAGGATGGCCAGGGCACCGAGGGCCGGCAGCACCAGGTGACGAACCGCGCGGAACTCCTGCGGGCGATAGCGGCGGTAGTAGAACGGCAGGGCGATGTTGGACGCGAGGTAGACCAGCAGGATCAGGATGGCGCCGAGGCTGGAGGACTCGGTGAAGAAGACCACCGGGTTCATCGGGCCGCCGTTCGGGCCGAGCAGGTGCCCGAGACCCCAGCCGCCGATGATCAGCAGGGAGATCGCGGCGAAGGTGACGATCGCGTTGACCGGCGTACGGCGGGTGGGGTGGACGTAGCCGAAGAAGGACGGGAGCAGTCCCTCGCGTCCGGCGTTGAACACCAGCCGCGCCTGGGAGTTGATGCCGGCGATCAGCACGCCGAGGGTGGAGGTCAGGCCTCCGATGTAGGCGAGGAAGGCCAGCGCGCCGAGGGTGTCGTGGGCGACGTCGATGAACGGGATGCGGGCCTCGCCGAGGCGGGCGACGTCGTAGTCGAAGCCGGTGACGGTGGCGTAGGAGAAGAGGATGTAGCTGACGGTCATGATGGCGAGGGAGAAGAAGACCGCGCGGCCGACGTTGCGCCGGGGGTTCTCCGTCTCCTCGGCGAGGGCGGCCGAGTTCTCCCAGCCGATGAAGAGGTAGACGGCGAGCGGGAAGCCCGCGGCGAGGCCCTTGAGGCCGTCGTGGATGTGGTCGGGCCGGAAGGGGGCGGCGGAGAGGTTGCCGCGGTGTTCCACGAGCGCCGCGACCGAGACCACGACGAGGACCAGCATCTCGACGCCGAAGAAGTAGCCGGCCCACTTGGTGGAGACGACCACACCGCGCAGCATCAGGACGACCGACAACCCGGTCAGCAGCAGGGTCCAGATGATCCACGGCAGGTCGACGCCGGTGTAGTGGTGCAGGGTGATCTGGACGAAGCCGCCGGAGATCGCGATGACGGCGGCCATCCCGATGATGTAGCCGAGGCCGGCCAGCAAGGCGGTGGTCACCGCGCTGACCGGGCCGAAGGTCTTGCCGACGAAGGTGATGAAGCTGCCGGCCGAGGGGTGCGCCCGGGAGAACTGGGCGAGCGTGTTGCCCAGCAGCGCGACCGCGACGCCCGCGGCGAGGATGGTCAGCGGGGAGGCGACGCCCGCGGTGGTGGCCAGGAAGGCGAAGCCGAAGAAGAAGCTCATGGCCGGGCCGACGTTGGCCATGGTGGCGGCGGCGATGTCCGCCATGCCGAGGACGCCGCCGCGCAGCCGCTGGGGCGTGCCGACGACTTCGGGGTCAGGCATGACGACGGCTCCTTCTGCTGGGCGGCGGCGCGAAAGCGACGGTCGGATGCGACCGGGTGTCAGCTCGGGCGGGCATGCGGATGTGCTTTCACCGCCTCGATGGCCGGGGCCAGCGCGCCGCGGCCGAGTTCGGCGAGCAGTTCGGCGTGGCAGCGGTTGCGGGCCCGTACGACCTCGGGGGCCGGGGCGGGCTGGACCAGGCAGAGCCTGCCCAGGAGGTCGGCGGCGAGTTCGCGTATGCCCTCGCCCCCCAGGGTTTCGGCGAGGTCCAGGTGGAAGCGGGTCTCCAGCATGAGCAGCCGGGTCGGATCGTCGGTCAGGTCCAGCTCGTCGACCAGCGCCTGGAGCGCGGCGAGCCGCTCAGGCTCCACCTCGCCCGCGCCCTGAGCCACCAGACCGCACTCGAGCAGCAGGTGGAAGGCCTCCAGCGAGGCCGCCTCGTCCGCGTCGTGCAGCAACGGTACGACCGTCTCCCAGCCCTGGGCGACGAAGGTGCCGCCGGCCCGGCCGCGTCGGCGATCGAGCAGGCCGTCCTGGCACATGCCCTCCAGCGCGCGGCGCACAGTGATCTCGCCTATACCCAGCTCTTCGGCCAGCACTCCGGCGTCCGGCAGCCGCTCCTCCGGGGGCAGGGACGTCAGCCGCACCTGGAGGGCGATCCGTGAGCGGACGAGTTCCGATCCGCTCTGGCCTCTGACCGCCGCCGACCGCGACGGACCCTGCTGGTTGTAGGGCCCGAACTTGCCCGCTGTGTTCACCACGACGTCACCTTAAACGGGCCGTTCCGCGTCAAACGGGCTGTTCCGCGTTGCACGCAAAATAGAGCACGATGAACAATTAAACAAGTCTTGTTCTTTTGGATCGTACTGAACTAATTTCCGGGTCACCGTCCCCACTCCCCTGATGGATGTCGCGATGACCTCAACGATCACCAAGAGTCCGCCCACCGAGCCGGGCCTCAAGCCCGGCCTGAAGAACCGCCACCTGTCGATGATCGCCATCGGCGGCGTCATCGGCGCCGGCCTGTTCGTCGGCTCCGGTTCCGGCATCGCCGCCGCCGGCCCCGGCATCCTCGTCTCCTACGCGCTCGTCGGCGTCCTCGTCGTCCTGGTGATGCGGATGCTGGGCGAGATGGCCGCGGCGAACCCCACCTCCGGCTCGTTCTCCGCGTACGCGGACCGGGCGCTCGGCCGCTGGGCCGGCTTCACCATCGGCTGGTTGTACTGGTTCTTCTGGGTCGTGGTGCTCGCGGTCGAGGCGACCGCCGGCGCGAAGATCCTGGCCGGATGGATACCGGCGGTCCCGCAGTGGGGCTGGGCCCTCATCGTCATGGTGGTGCTGACCGCCTCCAACCTCGTCTCGGTGAGCTCCTACGGCGAGTTCGAGTTCTGGTTCGCGGGTATCAAGGTCGTCGCCATCGCCGCGTTCATCGTGCTGGGCGGCCTCGCGATCTTCGGTCTGCTGCCCGGCTCGGACCACCCGGCGAGCGGCTTCTCGAACCTCACCGCACATGGCGGCTTCCTCCCGAACGGCCCCGGCGCGATCCTCACGGGCGTGCTGATGGTGGTCTTCTCCTTCATGGGCAGCGAGATCGTCACGCTCGCGGCCGGTGAGTCGGAGGACCCGCGGGGTGCGGTCACCAAGGCCACCAACAGCGTGATCTGGCGGATCGCCGTCTTCTACCTGGGCTCGATCCTGATCGTGGTGTCGCTGCTGCGCTGGGACGACCCGGCGATCCTCAAGGACGGCTCCTACGTCGCCGCCCTGGAGTCGATCGGCATCCCGCACGCCGCGCAGATCATGAACGCGATCGTGCTGACCTCGGTGCTGTCCTGTCTCAACTCGGGCCTGTACACCGCCTCCCGCATGGCCTTCTCGCTCGGCGGGCGCAGCGACGCCCCGGCCGCCTTCGGGCGGACCACGGGTAGCGGTGTGCCGCGCACGGCCATCCTGGCCTCGGTGGTCTTCGGCTTCGTCGCGGTCGCCTTCAACTACCTGTGGCCGGACACCGTCTTCCAGTTCCTGCTCAACTCCTCCGGTGCGATCGCCCTGTTCGTCTGGCTGGTGATCTGCTTCTCCCAGCTGCGGATGCGCAAGATCATCCAGCGTGAGACGCCGGAGAAGCTCGTCGTGAAGATGTGGCTCTACCCCTACCTGACCTGGGCGACCATCGCCCTGATCACCTTCGTGCTGGGCTACATGCTCACCGACACGGCCGACGGCGGCGGGCGCGACCAGGTGGTCCTGTCGACGCTCGTGGCGCTGGCCGTGGTGGCCTTCGCGGTGGTGCGCGAGCGGGTGGGCCGGAAGAAGGACGCCCTGGTCTCGTAGCAGACCCTGGCACGGTGAGGCGGGCGGCGACGACGCCCGCCTCACCGCGTTGTCTCGCTCTCCGCCAGCTCCTTGATGAGTCGCAGGCGGCTCTCCCACCGGGCAGCGAGGTCGTCCATCCACCGCGTGGCCTGCCTGAGCGGCCGCAGGTCGGCCTCGTAGCGGACCTCCCGCCCGGCCCGGTGCGCCCGGACCAGTCCCGCGCGGTCCAGGACGGCCAGATGCTTCGCCACCGCCTGCCGGGTGACGGGCAGCCCGGCCGCCAGGGACGTCGAGGTCGCGCCGCCGTCGCGAGCCAGTGCGGCGAGGATCTCCCGGCGGATCGGATCGGCCACGGCCACCAGGACGTCGTCCGGGGCCGGAGCGGTGTCGGCGGTGCGGGTCATGCCTGGGTCTGCTCGCATTCCGCACGCAACTGGTCGAGCTTGCCGGGCCAGTTGCCGCTGTTGGCCCGGTGGCGTACGGCCGCCTCGTCGCCGGGCAGGCCCAGGCGCGCGAAACCGCTCTCGACCATGGTCAGCCGGGTGCCCGCCGAGGACTCGTCCTCGGTCAGGGTGAACTCGACCAGGGTGGCGTTGCTGTCGTCCGGCTCTTCGCCCGCGGCGCTCTGGGACCACCGCCAGGAGAGCCGGCGCGGCGGCTCGACCGTCTCAAGGCGGGCCGGGATGACGCCGTGCACACCGTGGTCGAAGACGAGGAGGCCGCCCGGGCGCGGGTCGATCTTGACCGGCTCACCGTTGCCGAACCAGCGCCCCAGGAAGGCCGGTTCGGTGAGCACCGTCCAGACGCGCTCCACGGAGGCGTCGATCAGGATGCTGCGTTCGATCGTGTCGGGAACCATGGCGACCTCGTCTCGTCGGGATGCGCTACCTACAGGTTGCACATCCACTACCCGAATACGCAACCACCTGGTTGCACATCAGGCCACCGCCTCCCCGGCCGCCGCGATCTCCGTCACCTCCGGCGCCCGCTCCTCGAACTGCGTCCGGTACAGCTCCGCGTAGCGTCCCCCCGCCGCGAGCAGCTCCTCGTGCGTGCCCCGCTCGACCACCAGCCCGTCCTCGATCACGAGGATCAGATCCGCCGCCCGGACCGTGGAGAGCCGGTGTGCGATCACCACCGCGGTCCGTCCCTCCAGGGCCTCGGCGAGTGCCTCCTGCACGGCGGCCTCGGACGTGTTGTCGAGGTGAGCCGTGGCCTCGTCGAGAATGACGACGCGCTGACGGGCCAGCAGCAGGCGGGCGATGGTCATGCGCTGGCGTTCGCCGCCGGAGAGGCGATAGCCGCGCTCCCCCACGACCGTCTCGAGGCCGTCGGGCAGGGAGCGGACCAGGTCGTCGAGGCGGGAGCGGCGCAGGGCGTCCCAGAGTTCGGGCTCGGTCGCCTCGGGGCGGGCGAGGAGGAGGTTGGCACGGACCGTGTCGTGGAAGAGGTGCCCGTCCTGGGTGACCATGCCGAGGGTCGCGCGCAGGGAGCCGGCGCTCAGATCGCGGACATCGACGCCGCCGATGCGTACGGCACCCTCGTCGACGTCGTAGAGACGAGGGAGCAGCCCGGCGATCGTCGACTTGCCGGCACCGGACGAGCCGACGAGCGCGACGGTCTGTCCGGGCTCGGCACGGAAGGTGATGCCGTGCAGGACCTCGGCGCCGCCCCGCGTGTCCAGGGACGCGACCTCCTCCAGGGAGGCCAGGGAGACCTTGTCGGCGGACGGGTAGGCGAAGCGGACGTCGTCGAACTCGACGGCGACCGGCCCCTCGGGGACGGACCGCGCGTCCGGCTTCTCCTCGATCAGCGGCTTGAGGTCGAGCACCTCGAAGACGCGCTCGAAGCTGACCAGGGCGCTCATCACCTCGACACGGGCGCCGGCGAGCGCGGTGAGCGGGGCGTACATACGGGTCAGGAGAAGGGCCAGGGACACGACGGCACCCGGCTCCAGGCTGCCGCGCAGGGCGAACCAGCCGCCGAGGCCGTAGACGAGGGCGAGGGCGAGGGAGGAGACGAGGGTCAGCGCGGTGATGAACACCGACTGGGCCGTGGCCGTCCGTACACCGATCTCCGCGACCCGGCGGGCGCGCATCGCGAACTCCTCCGACTCCTCCTCCGGGCGCCCGAAGAGCTTCACGAGGGTGGCGCCGGGTGCCGAGAAGCGTTCGGTCATACGGGTGCCCATGGCGGCGTTGAGCGTGGCCGCCTCGCGCTGCATGCGGGCCATCCGGCTGCCCATGCGCCGAGCCGGTACGACGAACACCGGGAGCAGGACCAGCGCGAGCAGGGTGATCTGCCAGGACAGCGTGAACATGACCGCGAGGGTGAGCACCAGGGTGACCAGGTTGCTGACCACTCCGGACAGGGTGTTGCTGAAGGCACGCTGGGCGCCGATGACGTCGTTGTTGAGCCGGGAGACCAGTGCGCCCGTACGTGTCCGTGTGAAGAACGCGACCGGCATCCGCTGCACATGATCGAACACAGCCGTGCGCAGATCGAGGATGAGCCCCTCCCCGAGCGACGACGAGAGCCTCCGCCCGAGGATCCCGAGCGTCGCCTCCGCGACCGCGATCAGCGCGATGAGCAGGGCCAGACGTACGACGGTGCCCTGGTCGCCGCCCGACACGATCGCGTCGACGACATGCCCGGCGAGCAGGGGGGTCGCGACCGCGAGCAACGCGGTCACCACCCCGAGGAGCACGAACTGTGCGATACGGGCGCGGTGCGGGCGGGCGAACGCGGCAATTCGGCGCAACGTG
This sequence comes from Streptomyces sp. NPDC001617, assembly GCF_053596855.1. Taxonomy (NCBI): domain Bacteria; kingdom Bacillati; phylum Actinomycetota; class Actinomycetes; order Kitasatosporales; family Streptomycetaceae; genus Streptomyces; species Streptomyces sp. NPDC001617. The sequence goes on along the minus strand of NZ_JBSFHA010000013.1, from coordinate 40,547 downwards.
GCACGCGCCACAGGGCGGCGCTCCTGCTGGGCGGTCATGACACTGTGCAGCTGTGTCCACGCTGTGGTTTCCATGCTCATGGGAGAGAACGTAGAACCTCGAGCGTTGTCGAGGTCAATACTCCCGCCATTCCGTCCCCTCCCCCGAAGGACCCCATGGCCCTGCCTCCCCCGCCTCCCCAGCCGCTTCCCGTCCGTAAGACGCTGTCCGCGATCCCGCAACCCGCAGTTGGCGCGGTGCGGAAACCCTCTCCAGATGTGACTGCGGTTCAACTTCCCCAAGGCCCCATCCCTCCGGGACGGTTCCCCCGTCGCGTCCCGGTCCGCCAGATCCTGTGCCTGGTTCCGCTCCTGCTGGTCACCGTCGTCGCCGTGCAGCACCGTGGCGTCCTGGCCGAGGGCTTCGGCCATCTGCGCTCGGCCGAGTGGCCCTGGCTGCTGGCCGCGGCCGGTGCCACCTGTCTGACCTGGGTGGCGGCCGCGTTCACCCGGCAGGGTGCGGTCGTCGACCGGCTGCCGAAGCGACGACTGCTGGCCACCCAGTTCGCGGCCGGCTCGGCCAACCATCTGCTCCCGACCGGCCTCGGCGCCAGTGCCGTCAATCTCCGCTTCATGACCGTCTGCGGGGTCCCGCTCGCCCGCTCCTCGGCCGCGCTCGCCCTGTATCTGCTGGCGGAGTCGGTGGCCCGGCTGAGCCTGCTGGCGGCCCTGCTGCTCGTCTTCCCGGACGCGCTGAGCTTCGGCGAGCTGCTGCCCAAGGGCACCGTGGGCCCGCTGCTGCTGGCCGTGGGCGCGGTGCTGGTCGTGGCGGCGGGCGTCCTCGCTCTCGTACGACGGCTGCGCAGCGCTGTCGCCTCGTTCCTGCGCACCGCGCTGAGCGAACTGCGCTCGGTGCACACCCGGCCGTCCCGTGCCCTGGCCCTGTGGGGTGGCTCGCTGGCCTTCCCCGTACTGCAGGCGGCCGGGCTGGTCCTGGTCGGACAGGCGCTCGGACTGCCGGTGCCGCCCGTGCACATGGCCGTGGCCTACCTCGCGGCGACGGTCGCGGTCGCGCTGGTGCCGACGCCGGGCGGGCTGGGCTCGGTCGAGGCCGCGCTGGTCGTGGCGCTGGTGGCGGCGGGCGGCCCCGTGGCCGTGGCGACGGCGGTGGTGCTGGCGTACCGGATCATCACGGTATGGCTGCCGCTGCTGCCGGGCGCGTTGACGCTGGGGGCGTTGGTGCGGTTGAAGGTGATCTGAGGGTCGTCGAGCCCCGACGCCGACCGGGCGGTCCGCGCCCCCGACCGCCATCGGCGAGACTCCCCCTGTACGGAACCCTCAGACCCGCACAGGAAAAGGGAGCCCACCATGCCGGTCCGCACCGAGCGCCAAGGGCACGTCACCACGGTCGTCCTCTCGCGACCCGAGGTCCGCAACGCCGTCGACGGTCCGACGGCCGCCGGACTCGCCGCCGCCTTCCAGGAGTTCGAGGCGGACGACCAGGCACGGGTGGCGGTGCTGTGGGGCGAGGGCGGCACGTTCTGCGCGGGCGCCGACCTCAAGGCGATCGGCACCGAGCGCGGCAACCGGGTGGCGGAGGACGGCGACGGGCCGATGGGGCCGACCCGGATGCGGCTGTCCAAGCCGGTGATCGCCGCGATCGCCGGACACGCCGTGGCGGGCGGGCTGGAGCTGGCGCTGTGGTGCGATCTGCGGGTCGCCGAGGAGGACGCGGTGTTCGGCGTGTTCTGCCGACGCTGGGGTGTGCCGCTGATCGACGGAGGCACGGTACGGCTGCCCCGGCTGATCGGGGAGAGCCGCGCCATGGACATGATCCTGACGGGGCGTGCCGTGGGGGCCCGGGAGGCCTACGAGATGGGGCTGGCCAACCGCGTCGTGCCCACGGGTGCGGCTCGCGCCGAGGCGGAGACGCTGGCCACCGAGATCGCCCGCTTTCCGCAGGCGTGCATGCGGGGCGACCGGGCGTCGGTGCTGGAGCAGGGCGGGTTGACCGAGGAGGCGGCGATGCGGGGTGAACTCCGGTACGGGACGGGCGTGTTGGCGGAGGGCATGGAGGGGGCGGCGCGGTTCGCGTCGGGGGCGGGGCGGCACGGGTCGTTCACGGACGGGTGAGACGACGTGTGGGACACGGTCGCCTCGGCGCCGAGGGGATCGTCCGAATCCGCACCATCCGGACAGCCACCAGGTACGAACCCCTGTGCGGATAAGGCAGGATGAGCCGCTGCACATCCTGAACTTGGAGGTAGTCGGTGAACCGAGCGCTCACCGTGGACGACCTGGTCATCGCCGGAATCGCGCTGGCCGCGGGCCTGTTGGCCGCGTTCCTGCTGCGCGTCCTGATGCGGTGGCTGGGCAAGCACGCCGACCGTACTCGTTGGAGCGGTGACGACGTCATCGTGGACGCGTTGCGCACGGTGGTGCCGTGGGCGGCGTTTCTGGGCGGTGCCGCCTCCGCGGGTGCGGCGCTGCCGCTGACCAGAACGGTCCAGAACCACGTCAACCAGGTGCTGACCGTGGTGCTCATCTCCGTCGTCACGGTCACGGCGGCCCGGGTGATCGCCGGCCTGGTGCGGGCTGTCACCCAGTCGCGGTCCGGGGTCGCCGGGTCGGCCACGATCTTCGTCAACATCACCCGCGTACTGGTCCTGGCGATCGGCTTCCTGGTGGTGCTGCAGACGCTGGGCATCTCGATCGCCCCGATGCTCACCGCCCTGGGTGTGGGAGGTCTCGCGGTCGCGCTCGCGCTGCAGGACACGCTCGCCAACCTCTTCGCCGGCATTCACATCCTCGCCTCCAAGACCGTGCAGCCCGGCGACTACATCCGGCTGAGCAGCGGCGAGGAGGGCTATGTCGAGGACATCAACTGGCGTCAGACGACCGTCCGCGCGCTCTCGAACAACCTGGTCGTCATCCCCAACGGGGAGCTGGCAAAGGCGAACATGACCAACTTCATGCGCCCCGAGCAGCAGTTGACGATCACGGTCCAGGTCGGGGTCGCCTACGACAGCGACCTGGAGCATGTCGAGCAGGTCACCTGCGAGATCGTCTCCGAGGTGATGACCGAGATCACCGGCGCCGTCCCGGACCACGAGCCACTGGTCCGCTTCCACACGTTCGGGGACTCCCGGATCGGCTTCACGGTCATCCTCGGGGTCGGCGAGTTCAGCGACCAGTTCCGGATCAAGCACGAGTTCATCAAGCGGCTGCACCGGCGCTACGCCGAGGAGGGCATCCGCATTCCGGCGCCCGCACGGACGGTGGCGCTGCAACAGGGTTCGATCGCCATCCCGCAGCAGCGCACCCACGAGGAGGTGGGCGACGCGCGCGCCGCCCACCTCGACTGAGACCCCGCCGGATCAGAGCGTCGCCGAGTTCTCGTGCCAGTGCCCGCCCCTGCGGCTGTGCGGTGAGGCCGGCGCCGAGTTCACCGGCGTGACCGTCCAGTCCGGGTGGCCGGGCATCCGCGGCGTCCTGGTGCCGTGGAGCCAGTCCCGCAGGAATCCGGACAGATCCCGGCCCGAGACCTCCGAGGCGACGGCGATGTAGTCCTCCGTCGTCGCCGAGGAGTTGCGGAAGCGGTCGAGGAAGCCGCGCTCGATCGCGTGGAAGACGTCCTCGCCGACCAGTTGGCGCAGCGCGTACAGGACCAGGACGCCGCCCGTGTAGCGCTGGTTGTCGAAGAGGTTGACCTCGTCGGGCGCGGCGACCGGGCCCGAGTCGTGCCGCCACTGGTCGCCGAGACCGTAGGTGTACTTCATGCGGTCCTCGAACGTGCTGTAGCCGAGCGAGTCGGTCCAGCCGCGCTCGTAGCGGTACAGCAGCCCGTAGAAGTCGGCATGGCCCTCGTTGAGCCACAGGTCGGCCCAGGTGGCGGGAGCGACGAGGTTGCCGAACCAGGAGTGGACCAGCTCGTGCATCATGTGCGAGCCGATCTTCTTCTCCTCCTGGAGCAGGTAGTTCGGCTTGTACAGGGTGAGGGTCTGGGTCTCCAGGCCCGTGAAGTCGAAGGCCTTCGGGTCGTCGGAGTTGCAGGGCAGCAGGCCGTACGTCTCGAAGGGGAACGCGCCGAGCCGCTGCTCGATCCACTCCAGCAGCCCGGGAGTCAGCGCGAGCGCGGGTTCCAGGGCGGCGGCCCGGGCCGTGGGCACGACGTCCCGCAGGGGCAGCCCGTGCGGGCCCTGCCGGTCCTTGACGACGTAGTCGCCGACCGTGATCTGCGCCAGCTCGGTGGCCATCGGCTCGCGGGACACGTACGTGTAAGCGGTCCGGTCGCCGTCGAGGCTCTCCGTGCGGACGAGCGTGCCGTTCGCCACGCCGCGCAGGCCGCTCGGGACGGTGACGCGGAAGGTGAAGTCCGCCTTGTCCGACGGGTGGTCGTTGCACGGGAAGACGGTGTGCGCCGAGTTCGGCTGCGGGCAGATCGCGAAGCCGTCCGGGGTGACGACCCACGCGGTGTGCGGGAGGGTGCGGCTCGGGTCGGCGCCGTACTCGACGCAGATCGTCACGCGGGCCTTGGCCGGCAGGGGCCGGACGGGCGTGATCCGCAGCTTCTCGTCCGCCTGCTCGAAGGCGGCGGTGCGGCCGTCGACGCGGACGGAGCGTATGTCGAGGCCGAGGGCGTCCAGGGAGAGGCGCGTGAGCGGCTGCGTGGTGCGCAGGCGCAGGGTCACGGTGGCGTCGACGAGCTTGGTCGTGGCCTCGTAGGCGAGGTCGATGCGGTAGGCCGAGACGCGGTAGCCGTCGTTGCCGAGGCCCGGGAAGACGGGGTCACCGAGGGTCTCGGGGCCGGGGGTGCCGGTGTCCCCCGGCACCGCCTGGGCCGCTCCCCCGATGGTCAGTGCCGCGGCCGTACCGATCAGGGCGGCCGCGGGGGCCGTCACTCTGGTGCGATATCTCATGGTCAGCTTTCGCTCGGGCGGCCGGCTGGTCAGGTCCGGCCGTCGACGATCAGATGCACGATCTCCCTGCAGGACCGCAAGATCGGACGTTCGGTTGCACGGACCCCTGTCGAGCCCGCCCCGATCACGAGATATCTTGATGTCGAGCAATGTTGCAGACGTGGAGCGGAGCACCCGGTGACTGACTCGACCATCATCTATACGCACACTGACGAGGCCCCGGCCCTGGCGACGTATTCCTTCCTGCCGGTGGTCCAGGCGTACGCCTCGCAGGCGGGTGTCGCCGTGACGACGCGGGACATCTCGCTGGCCGGGCGCATCATCGCCGTGTTCCCGGAGTACCTCACCGAGGACCAGCGGATCCCGGACGCCCTGCACGAGCTGGGCGAACTGGCCAAGACGCCCGAGGCCAACATCATCAAGCTGCCGAACGTCTCGGCGTCCATCCCGCAGCTCAAGGCCGCCATCGCCGAGCTGCAGAGCCAGGGCTACGCGCTGCCGAACTACCCGGACGACCCGAAGACCGACGAGGAGCGGGACGTCCAGGCCCGCTACGACAAGATCAAGGGCTCCGCCGTGAACCCGGTCCTGCGCGAGGGCAACTCCGACCGCCGCGCCCCCGCCTCGGTCAAGAACTACGCGAAGACCCACCCGCACCGCATGGGCGCCTGGTCCGCGGAGTCCAAGACCAACGTCGCCACCATGGGGCAGAACGACTTCCGCTCCACCGAGAAGTCCGTCGTGATCTCCGAGGCCGGCGCGCTGAAGATCGAGCTGGCCGCCGAGGACGGCACCACCACGGTCCTGCGCGAGTCCGTACCGGTTCTCGAGGGCGAGGTCGTCGACGCGTCCGTGCTGCACGTGGCCGCTCTGCGTGAGTTCCTCACCGCGCAGATCGCCGAGGCCAAGGCCCAGGGCGTGCTGTTCTCCGTGCACCTCAAGGCCACGATGATGAAGGTCTCCGACCCGATCATCTTCGGTCACGTCGTCCGCGCGTTCTTCCCGAAGACCTTCGAGCAGTACGGCGCCACGCTCGCCGCCGCCGGTCTGTCCCCGAACGACGGTCTGGGCGGCATCTACAAGGGCCTGGAGGCCCTGCCCGAGGGCGCCGAGATCAAGGCCTCCTTCGACGCCGAGCTCGCCGAGGGCCCGGCCCTGGCGATGGTCGACTCCGACAAGGGCATCACCAACCTGCACGTGCCGTCCGACGTCATCGTCGACGCCTCGATGCCGGCCATGATCCGCACCTCCGGCCACATGTGGGGCCCGGACGGCCAGGAGGCCGACACCCTCGCGGTCCTGCCGGACTCGTCGTACGCCGGTGTCTACCAGGTCGCGATCGACGACTGCCGTGCCAACGGCGCCTACGACCCGTCGACCATGGGCTCGGTCCCGAACGTCGGCCTGATGGCGCAGAAGGCCGAGGAGTACGGCTCCCACGACAAGACCTTCGAGATCAAGGCGGCCGGTACGGTCCGTCTGGTCGACCAGGCCGGCAACGTCCTCATCGAGCAGCCGGTCGCCGAGGGCGACATCTTCCGCGCCTGCCAGACCAAGGACGCGCCGATCAAGGACTGGGTGAAGCTGGCCGTCACCCGCGCCCGCGCCACCGGCGACCCGGCCGTGTTCTGGCTGGACGAGACCCGTGCGCACGACGCCAACCTGATCGCCAAGGTCAACGCGTACCTGCCGGAGCACGACACCGAGGGTCTGGACATCCGCATCCTGGCTCCCGTCGACGCGACGAAGCTGTCCGTGGAGCGCATCCGCCGCGGCGAGGACACGATCTCGGTCACGGGCAACGTCCTCCGCGACTACCTCACCGACCTCTTCCCGATCCTGGAGCTGGGCACCAGCGCCAAGATGCTGTCGGTCGTCCCGCTGATGGCGGGCGGCGGCCTGTTCGAGACGGGCGCCGGCGGCTCCGCGCCGAAGCACGTCCAGCAGCTGGTCAAGGAGAACTACCTGCGCTGGGACTCGCTCGGTGAGTTCTTCGCGCTGGTCCCGTCCCTGGAGCAGTACGCGACGGCCACGAACAACCCCAAGGCCAAGATCCTCGCCGACACCCTCGACCGCGCCACGGCGACCTTCCTCAACGAGGACAAGTCCCCGACCCGTCGCGTCGGCGGCATCGACAACCGCGGCAGCCACTTCTTCCTGTCCCTGTACTGGGCGCAGGAGCTGGCGGCGCAGACCGAGGACGCCGACCTGGCCAAGGCCTTCGCCCCGCTCGCCGAGACGCTCTCCTCGAACGAGCAGAAGATCGTCGACGAGCTGATCGCCGTCCAGGGCAAGCCGGCCGAGATCGGCGGCTACTACCAGCCCGACCCGGCGAAGGCCGCCGCGGTCATGCGCCCGTCGGCCACCTGGAACGAGGCGCTGGCGTCCCTGAGCTGACGCGAGGGGCCTGACGGCCCGCTCTCCAAGGTCTCCTGCCCCGGCCGGCACCGTGCCCGGCCGGGGCAGAGCCATGCCGTCCGGCGGATGGTGACGCGCGACCGCCGATGGGTGGATGCCTGGCACGAACGGCCTACCACGGCAGGTGGTCGGTACCTCCGGCCGGTCTACTGAGCGGGGGGAACCGAACCGAGGAGGCATTCCCATGGCCGTTGTGTTGTCCCTGCGCTGGAGTGGTGTCACGCCCGAGCAGTACGACGCCGTCCTGAACACGGTGCGCTGGGAGGAGCAGCAACCGGAGGGCGCCGTCATGCATGTGGCCTGGTTCGAAGGGGGCGCGCTGCACGTCACCGACGTATGGAAGGCCCAGGCGGACTTCGAGCGGTTCTTCGCGGAGCGGCTGACGCCCGCTGTCAAGGAAGCCGGCATCGCCGGGGAGCCCGAGGCCCGGTTCTCGCCGCTGCACCGCCGTTTCGTGGCCTCCGGGGTCAGCGGCGCCGCCTGACCAGCTCCAACTCGAGCCAGCGGGCCAGGTCTTCGATCTCCCGGTCGATATCCGTGCTCATCGCCTCGGTGAACGGGACGTCCTGATGGACGGCGTCGACCCGCAGCACCCCCGCCTTGCGGTCGGCTGTGGCGTCGAGCTTTCCGACCAGTTGGTCGCCGTAGAGGATCGGGAGCGCGAAGTAGCCCCAGCGGCGCTTGGCGGCGGGCTTGTACATCTCCAACTGGTACTCGTACTCGAAGAGTTCGGTGGTGCGTCTGCGGTCGTGGACGAGCCGGTCGAACGGTGACAGGAGGGCCGCGCGCCCCTCGAAGGGCAGCCCCAACCGGTCAGGGTCCACGCGCCACGTGCCCCGCACCCCCTCGACGACGGCCTCCTCCCCCGCCTCGCCCACGTCCGCCGGCTCGACCTGGCACTCGGGTCCGCGGGCGCGGGCGATGCCGAGGGCGCGCAGCCGGCGCTCGTCGCGGATGCGCAGGGCCTCCTCGACCGGGATCGAGGGTGCGTCGGGGTAGACGCGGTCCGCCAGGTCCCAGAGGCGGTCGCCGCCGCTGCGGCCGGCGACGGCGACCTCGCCGCGCTGGACCATCAGCTCCAGGAGCTTGGTGACGTTGCGGTTGTTGGTCCAGCCGCTCGACTTCCACGGCTTGGCGCAGGTGTCGGGGAGGGCTCGGGAGGGCAGCGGGCCCTCGGCGTCGAGGCGGGCGAGGATGTCGCGGCGGCACGCGTCATTCGCCGCGACCCACGTGCGGTGGTGCTCCCGCCAGGACGACGGCGTCCCCCGATCCGGCCACTCGGCCATCTCGGCGCGGTACAGCGCGAGATCCTCGCCGGGCCGGATCATCGCCTGCAGCTCCAGCAGCGAGCGCTTCTCCAGGGCGGCGGTCAACTCGGCCGGGGAGTACGCCGATCCGAGGCGGCTCCAGGCCACCAGATCGGCGTTGGGCGCGATCGCGGCGGTGGGGTCGATCTGCAGCAGGGTCAGCCCGCGTACGACCTCCAGCAGACTGTCCGGCCGTATGGCGTCCAGGAGTTGGGCGCGTACGGCGATGCGGCGGGCGTCGGTGCGCGAGAGCTCGTGGACGGTCATGGTTCGAGACTAGGCGAGGGGTCTGACAGCAGCGCGCGGACCGGCCGAGGGTGATCGAGTCGCCGTACGGGCACGACGGGTTTCTGATCGAGACCGGGCAAGTCGCGGGTGTTGTCGGGGAGTTGCTGGGCTGGGGCTCACCACTCCCGGGTGGCGATGAGCTTCTCCGCGTCCGCGTCCTCGAAGCCGTAGGCCTGGGCGATGAACCAGAAGTCGCCGCCGATCTCCTCCCGCGCCACGGTCTCGATCTCGCTGCCCGCCTCGTCGAACTCCGCCTCCAGCGCGTTGAATTCCTCGGTGGCGGCCTGTGTCAGCGCATACAGCGCCGCGAGGTCGGCGGGCCGCTCGGCCTCGATGCGCTCGCACAGGGCCAGCAGGATCGCCTTACCGCGGTCCAGCACGTGATCGGGGAAGTAGTCGTCCTCGTAGAGCACTTCCAGAAACGCGCGCTCGGTGATCCGCCGGCTACTGATGGGCATGGTGCTCCCCGCCGGTGCTCGTCGTGCGACAGTCGGCCATACGGTATGCGTCATGGAGTTCTTCTGCTACCACCGCGACCGGCCCGGTTCCTCCTCCCTGCGCGACGAGCTGATCGAGGAACACTGGTCCTACATGGACGGGTTCGCGGCCGAACTCATCGCCCGTGGGCCGACCTTCGCGGACGACGGCGAAACGCCCACCGGGAGTGTGCACATCGTCGATCTGCCGGATGCCGCCGCCGCGCGGGCGTTCGCCTTCGAGGAGCCCAACTACCAGGCGGGCGTGTACCGGGACGTGTTGGTGCGGCGGTGGCGGAATCTGTTGGGGCGGACCATGTGGGACTTCGCCGGTGGTCGGTCCGGTGGGAACCGGTATCTGGTGCTGGGTCTCGGGGCGGGGCCCGAGGTCGACCTTCATGTGCCTTCGGATCAGGGCGAGTTGATCGCGTACGGGCCGCTGCTCTCCGACGACGGCGAGACCTGGGTGGGGACGGCGGTACTGCTCCGGGCCCCGGACCCGCAGACAGCACGTGCCGTCCTGACCGTGGACCGGTACGCCGCCGTCGAGGTGCACGACTGGGAGTTCGGCGGGCGACGCTAGGCGGGGCTATCGGGCGAGCTCGGCCGGTGTGTCCAGGCGCGTCAGCTTGCGCGGGTTCGCCACCGCGTGGATGCGGGTGATCCGGCCGTTCTCCACGACCAGGCTCACCGCCGCCACTTGGCCGTCGACCTCGATACGTCCCGCGGGCGCGCCGTTGAGCCACACCGCCGACACCGTCCGGTCCGGGCGTGCCAGCAGCCTCGCCACCACGTCGGCGCCGTGGATCGGGGCCAGGGCCGCGTTCGCGCTGCCGCCGCCGTCGGCGACGAGGACCACGTCCGGTGCCATGAGCTCCATCAGCTCCTGCAACCGGCCGGTGCGCAGCGCGGCCAGGAACCTCTCCACCACGGCCTGTTGCTCGGACAGACTCACCTGCACCCGCGGTCGCCGGGCCGCCACATGCTCCCGGGCCCGTCGCGCGATCTGCCGCACGGCCGCCGAGGACTTTCCGACCGCCTCGGCGATCTCGTCGTACGGCAGGTCGAAGACCTCGCGCAGCACGAACACCGCGCGCTCGGCCGGTCCGAGCGTCTCCAGCACGGTCAGCATCGCGATCGAGACGCTCTCCGCGAGTTCGACGTCCTCGGCGACGTCCGGGCTGGTCAGCAGCGGCTCCGGCAGCCACTCGCCGACGTAGTCCTCGCGGCTGCGGGACAGCGTCCGCAGCCGGTTGAGTGCCTGCCGGGTGACGGTCCGGACGAGGTACGCCCGTGGCTCGCGCACCTGCGCCCGGTCGACGTCGGCCCAGCGCAGCCAGGACTCCTGCACCACGTCCTCCGCGTCGGCGGCGGAGCCGAGCATCTCGTAGGCGACCGTGAAGAGCAGGCTGCGGTGGGTGACGAAAGGGTCCTCGGTCATGCCGTCGGCACCGCGCCGGACGTCTCGGCGCGCGTGGCCAGCGGGATCTCGCAGGCGTCGGAGTAGCCCTGTGACGTGATGCCATGGGCCGTGTTGCACCTGGTCGCGAGGTTGGCGAAGCCGATGAACACGGTGAGCTCGACGAGGGCCGCCGGGCCGAGCCGGTCGAGCAGGGACGCGGAGAGCTCGTCGGTGACCGTCGGCGGGGTGTTGGTCATGGCCTCGGCGTATTCCAGGACGTCCCGCTCCAGCGGCGTGAACACGTCCGAGTCCCGCCAGCGCGGCACCTGGCTCGCCTTGGCCGGGTCGAGGTCCTGGTTCAGGGCGTGGAAGTAGTTGACGTCGAGGCACCAGCTGCAGCCGACCTGCGCGGCGACGGCCATGTGCGCGAACGTCTTGAGGCTCGCGTCGGCCGCGTCCCAGGTGGCCACCTTGGCCGAGAACTCCTGGTTGGCCAGGGCGAGTTCGGGGTTGTTCCAGAGCACTTCGACGGGCTCGGGCACGGCGCCGAGCTGCTGGAGCACGGCCTCGCGGAGCTCGGCGGGGAGATCGGCCTTCGGAACGCGCAGCGTCATGGTGTTCTCCTTGTATGCGGACCTGTTCGGGCGTTCGGCATGAAGACACCGCCGGGTCTGTGAATGTGACACCCGAACCCCAGGGAGCAGCCCATGCCGCACGCCGGCGCACCGTCCTTCCAGTTCCTGCCCGGCGCGGACGACTCCCCCGTGATCCTTCACGTCCCGCACTCGGCACGGGAGATCCCGCCTGAGGTGCGGGCCGGCATCGTGCTGGACGACACCGCGCTGGTGCGCGAGCTGGACCACATCACCGACGCGCACACGGCCGAACTCGCCGAAGCGGCGGCGCGCGCGGCGGGCGTCACCCCGTGGCGGTTCGTGAACCGGTTGTCGCGGCTGGTCGTCGATCCGGAGCGGTTCCCGGACAAGCGGGAGGAGATGCTGTCCGTGGGGATGGGGGCCGTCTACACGCGGACCACGCACCGAGAGGTGCTGCGGGGCGAGGGCACCGCCCCAAAGCCGCTGATCGACCGCTACTTCCGGCCGTACGCGCAGGCCATGACGGACGCGGTCGCCGAACGGCTGGCGGCGGCCGGTCGGGCCGTGATCATCGACGTCCACTCCTACCCCACCGCACCGCTCCCCTACGAGCTGCACGGCGAGGGCCCGCGGCCGCCGGTCTGCCTGGGCACCGACTCCTTCCATACGCCGCCCGAGTTGTCGGCGGCGGCGCGGAAGGCGTTCGCGGCGGCCGGGGAGACAGGACTGGACAGCCCCTTCGCCGGGACCTACGTGCCGTTGGAGTTCTACGGGAAGGACGCGCGGGTCGGTGCCCTGATGGTGGAGATCCGGCGGGACACCTACATGACCGAACCGGGCGGGCCCGCCGGGCCGGGGCTGCACCGGCTGGGGTCGGCGCTGGCCGCGCTGGTGGACGCCGTATCGGCCTGACCTCCGGCTTCAGCCGCGGAAGTGACGCACCGTCAAGTGACCGGACCGGCGTACCACTTCATGCCCCGGCCGGGTTCGCACTCCTTCGCCGACCGGTCCGACCACGAGCGGCTTGCTCAGACCGTCAGCCAGTCCGTGACGAGGGTCGCCTCGCCGGTCCGCAGTCTGAGGGCGAAGGGGCCGGTGGGGGGTTCGTCGTAGGTGAAGCGGCCCATGGCGTCGGTGGAGAGCGGTGAGCCCGCCTGCGGACCACGGAGCACCTCGACACGAGCCGTCTGAGGCGGCAGCACCTGCCCCATCAGTCCGTGCGCGCTCAGTTCCACGTCCACGGTCAGCCCGCCCGCGTGGAACGTCAGCATCCGCGGAGCCTCCACGGCTCCCCTGACCGGGAGGGCGTCGACCACCGAGTCGAAGGTCAGTTCCGCGATCTCGGCGTCGAGGTCGTGGAGCGCGAAGGCCTCCACGGCGATCTGCCGCAGTTCGGGCGGCACCGGGTCCAGGATCGCGGCGGCCCGGCGCAGCTCCTCCTCCAGCAGGTCGAGGTCGAACTCCTCGCCTTCGACGGGCTCTTCGTCGTCGTTGATGTCGTTGATATCGTTGATGTCGTTGATGTCGTCCATGTCCCTCACACCGCTCCCCGTGCCTCGAGTCGCGCCCGCAGGCGTCGCAGACAGCGCTGACGCAGCGGTCCGATGCTGCCCACGGCGATCCCGAGCGCCACGGACACCTCCTGGTACTTGGGTGTCGGCGAGGCCATCAGGACGCGCAGCAACTGCCGGCACCGCTCGCCCAGTCCCTCGAACTCCTGCCACAGATGCCTGATCCGCTCGGTCTCGGCGGCGGCGTCCTCCAGGTCGAGGAACGACTGCTCTGGCGTACGGTCGTCGCTGACCCGGTCGAGCAGCTGTGCGTCGTCCGTCGGCATCAGTCGCCTTAAGCTCTTGAGCACCTTCAGCGACTCGTGCCGTGCGGTGCTCGCCAGCCATGAGCCCGCCTTGTCGGGTTCGCGGATGCGCCCCAGGTGCTGGGCGAAACGGAACCACACGGTCTGGTACACCTCGTGCGCGTCGGCGTCGGAGAGCCGGTGCGAGCGCACGACGGACCACACCAGTGGGCTCAGCCCCTCCACGAGCGCCTTCCAGGCCGCCGCGTCGCCGTCGACGGCGGCCCGGACCAGCGCGCCGACATGTGCTCGGTCCACGGCCCCACTCCTCGTGTACGGCCTGTCATCGTACGCCGTGGAAGGGGCCGTTCCAGACCTCATGCCGGAGGAGCCAGCTGCGTGACCGGCGCCGGGCGCCAGCCGGCCGGGCGCAGCGCCGGTACGTGCGCCCCGCGCACTTCGGCGTACACGGCGTCGGTGGCGAGAAGCTGCCCGGCGGCGGCACGCGGGTCGCTCTCCTTGTCGGCCGTCATCCGGGCGGCGACCAGCCCGGCGGCGACCGGGGTGGCGAAGGAGGTGCCGCTCCAGTAGGTGTAACCCTCGAACATCACCTGGTCCGCCTTGCCGGAGGTCGGGGTGCCGGCCTCGCTCAACACGCCGGTGTGGCGCGGGTACTGGCAGGTGCACGCGTAGGTGAAGCCGTAGCGGCAGGCGTCGTACGTGGTGTGCTGGTAGGTGTACGGCACCGGCGCGTCGAAGCCGGTCAGGGTGCTGGTGAGACGCTCGCCGGGGGCGTACACGCTCACCCAGGAGCCGTGGTTGGTGAAGCAGGCGCCGAACTCGCCGTCGCTGCGCAGCGCGCCGACCGCCAGCACGGCGTCCTGGTAGTCGGGCAGGGAGGCGTACGCGGCGGGCCAGAACGGAGTGGCGCTGGAGTTGTTGCCGGCCGCGGCGACCAGGAGCGTGCGCTGCTGCCGCAGCTCCTGCATGAAGCTCTCGACGCCGAGGAGGCCGTCGGTGCGGCCGTTCGAGGTGCCGGCGGAGAGGCTGATGATGTCCGGCCAGCCGTGGTCGTCGACCGCGTCGAAGAGCCGCTGTCCGAACTCGGACTCCAGGACGGCACCGGCGTCGTTGAGAGTGTTGCGCACGGTGATGTTCGTGTTGGGTGCGACGGCGGCGAGCAGGCCGGCGATGAAGGTGCCGTGGCCGACGTACTGCAGGAGGTTGCCGTCGCCGTCGGTCTCGGTGCCGTGGAGATCGCCCTCGACATGGGCGAGCAGCGGGACGGTCGCGAAGTCGTGGGTGAGGCCGTTGTCGATGACCAGGACGCCTACGGCGGTGTCCTCGTCGTACGGGGCCTGGGCGGGGACCGGGTTGGTGCCCTGGGTGAGCGGGGCGGGCACCGGCTCGTCGCCGGGACAGGAGTTGACGGCGATGGAGACGATGTGGTTGCGGCTGACCAGCCGGCGCCGCTGCCGTCCTTCGTGCTCGCGCATGGCCCGCAGGGCGTGGGCGACGGCCCGGTCGCCGCGGCGGTCGCCGTGGCCGGGGTCGCCGACCTGGATGCGGGTGATGCCGGAGCGGTTGGTCTCCGGGCTCGCCCGGCGCACCTGATCCGCGGTGAGGCCGGTGGCCTCGGTGAAGTGGGTGCGCACGGTGTCCTCGACGAGACGGGCCTCCTCGCCGTCCCGGGCGAGGACGACACCCTTCTCGTAGATGAACTCCGCCGCGTCGTCCGGTCCCAGGGCCAGCGGGACGTCGGGCATGGAGCGCTGGATCTGGTCGAACTGCTCGTGGAATCGCTGTGGTGCCATGGCGTGTCCTCCCCCTTGAGGCGGCAGTCGTCAATCAGAGTCACTCGGCCTCAGCTTGATACAGCGCCAAACGGGTGTGGTGCGCAACCAGGGCCACTACCATCCTTTGGGTGACAGCGGGAAGCGACTCGGTTCTCGAACTGCTGCCGATGGTGTTCGCCGCACCGAACGAGGCTCTGGCCCGGGCGCAGGGGGTGCTGGAGTCCGATCCGTCGGCGTCGAGCGCCTCCGTGGCGCATCAGGTGATCGGGATCTGGCAGCGGGACTGGGGCGATCTCAGGATCGCGCTGCATCATCTGCGCCGCGCCCGTGATCTGGCCGCGCGCGCCCAGGACCCCGACCGGGAGGCGGACGTGCTGGCCGCGCTCGGGGTGGCGCTGATCCACGCGGGCCGAACCCGGCAGGGTCTGGAGGCGCTGGAGCGGGGTGTCGCGGTGAGCAGCGGGCACACCCGCGCGCGGGTGCTGTTCCGGCGGGCGTACGCCTCCTGGGTGCTGGGGCGGCACAAGGAGGCGCTGGAGGACGTACGGCGGGCGATTCCCGTACTGCGGCAGGTGGACGACGTCATCTGGACGGCTCGGGCGCTGACGCTGCGGGCGACCGTGCATCTGGCGCTCGGTGCGGTGGACCGGGCGGACGCCGACTTCACGGCGGCGGAGACGCTGTGGGACACCACCGGCCAGGACCACGACAAGGCCGATGTCGTCGAGAGCCGGGGCCTGGCCGCCTTCCGGCAGGGCGACGTGCCGGCCGCGCTACGGCTGCTGGACGAGGCCGAGGAGCGGTACGCCAAGCTCGGCACGCCCTCCTTCATGCTCTACATCCGGCGCTGCGAGGTCCTGATGGCGGCCGGGCTGGCCCCGGAGGCGCTGGGTGAGGCCGACGCGGCGATCGGGGTGCTCGACCGGATCGGCGGTCAGTCGACGCGCAAGGCGGAGCTGCTGCTGGTCGCGGCCCGGGCGGCACGGCTGGCGGGCGACCCGCACACGGCGATCGCGCGTGCGGCGCTGGCGGTACGGCTGTTCGCCGGGCAGCGGCGCGCCTGGTGGGAGACGCACGCCCGGCTGGTGCTGATCGAGGCGCGGCTCGCCGCCGGGCGCGGCTCGGGGCGGCTCGTCGCGGACGCGGCGGCGGTGGCCGAACGGCTCGCCTCCTTCGGCGCGCCGGCCGCGCCCGAGGCCTCGCTGATCGCGGGTCGGATCGCGCTCGGCCTCGGCTGGACGGCGGACGCCGAGCGGCACTTGGCCGTCGCCGCCCGCAGCCGGCACAGCGGGCCGCCGCTGGCCCGGATGACGGGCTGGGCGGCGCAGGCGCTGCGGGCGCGGGCCGCAGGGTCGGGCCGGGGTGTCCTGGAGGCGTGCCGGCGCGGCCTCGACGTGCTCGACGACCACCGGATGACGCTGGGCGCCTCGGAGCTGCGGGCCCGCGCCACCGCGCAGGGTGCGGAGCTGGCGGCGCTGGCACAGCAGGCCAGCCTGGACTCGGGGGCGCCACGACGGCTGCTGATGTGGAGCGAGCGCTGGCGGGCGACCGTGCTGTCCACCCCGCCGACCCGGCCACCGGCCGATCCGGCACTGCAGGGCGGTCTGACCGCCTTCCGGGAGATCGCGGCCCGCGCCGAGGAGGCCCGCAGCGACGGGCGCCCCATACCGGCCCTGGAGCGTGAACAGCGGCGGCTGGAGCGGGAGATCCGCTCCAGGACCCTGCATCTGCGCGGCGACGGGCCCGGTGCCGAGGACCGCTTCGATCCGGCCCGGCTGCTGGAACGGCTCGGCGAGGTACGGCTGGTGGAACTCGCCGTGCTCGACGGGCGCGTACAGGTGCTGCTGTGCGGGGACGGGCGGGTACGGCGGTTCCGGGCGGGCCGGCTCGCCGACGCCGAGATCGAGGCCGAGCACATCCAGGCGGGGCTGCGGCGCCTGGCCCACCCCGGGGCGGAGGCCCGGCTGCCGCTGGTCGAGGAGATGGGGCGGCGCGTGGAGGAACTGCTGCTGGGACCGGCCGCCGCGTACCTGGGCTCCGGGCCGGTCGTCGTCGTACCGCCCGGCAGGCTGCACCGCGTGCCGTGGGCGCTGCTGCCCTCGCTCAGGGAACGAGTGCTCAGCGTGTCGCCGTCGGCGAGCAGCTGGCTGCGGGCCCGGGAGACCGAGCCGCCGCCCCTCGGCCGTCATGTGCTGGTCCGTGGCCCCGGCCTCGCGACCGGTGGCGCCGAGGTGCCCGAACTCGCCGACCGGTACGGCAGACCGACCCTGCTGGAACACGACGACGCGCGCGTGCCGCGCGTGCTGGAGGAGATCGACGGCGCCACCCTGGCCCACATCGCCGCGCACGGCGCCTTCCGCGCCGACAGCCCCCTGTTCTCGTCGCTCCGGATGGCCGACGGCCCGCTGATCGTCCATGACTTCGAGCGCCTGGACCGCAGCCCTTACCGGATCATCCTGTCCAGCTGCGACACGGCTCGTTTCGCCTCGGTCGGCGCCGACGAGCTGCTCGGTCTGGTCACCGCGCTGCTGCCGCTGGGCACGGCGGGGGTGGTGGCGAGCAGCGCACCGGTCAACGACCATGCGGTGGTGCCGCTGATGCTCGCGCTGCACAAGGGCCTCAGCGCGGGGCTGTCCCTGGCGGAGGCGCTCCGCGACGCGCGGGCCGCGCTGCCCGGGGATGCCCTGCACCAGGCGACCGGGTGGGCGTTCACCGCCTTCGGGGCGGCCTGACCCCGCGAGGTCGCCCAGGCACGATCACAGGTACTGTCCGTCGTCGGCGCCCTTGACCAGCCCCGGCCACACCTTGACCGCGACCACCTTGGCGAAGTCGACCAGCGCGAAGCCGTTCCCCGCCTCGTCCGGGCCGGTCAGTTCGAACCGCAGCGTACGGCCCTGGGCGAGAGCGTCGTTCAGGGCGCCGACAGCGGCGTCCAGCGTCTCGAAGTCGCGACTCCTGACGGCGAGAGCCTCTCCGTTGACCGGCTGGAACCAGATGTGCAGCTCGGGGTTGTGCGGCATGCGTTCGCTCCTCCGTTCGACAGGGCAATGCCACGATGCGCGCTCTGCGCGGTCGGTACAAGTGCGCACGGGGACCGGGGCATGAGTCGGCGGCCTGACCCCTCCCCCGAATACTGGGGGTCAGACCGCCGGTCCCTGGGTGTGGCTCAGGCCGACTGCGCGTCCGGCAGTTCCACGAGCCACGGCAGCGCCGCCCGGTCGCTCGCGCCGAGGCGGGCGTAGGCGCTGTAGAGGTGGTTGCCCACGGTGCGGATGGACAGCGTGAGCTGCTCCGCGATCTGGCGGTTGCTCAGGCCGGCGGCCGCCAGGGTGACGATCTGCCGCTGGCGGGCGGTGAGTTCGCCGAGGACGAGGCCGGACAGGGCCGGGGTGCGGGCGCCCTGGCAGCGACGGGCGAGGGCGACGGCACGCGTGCGTGCGGTGCGGGCCGCGCTCGGGTCACGGTGCACCCGTGCGGCCTGTGCGTGCGCCTCGGCGGCGTACAGCAGGAAGCCGCGCTCCTCCAGCGCCTCGGCCGCACGGACCAGAGCCGGGCCGTCCGCGCGCGCGAGCGCGTCCGCGTGCAGGGCGAACACACCGTCGGCCGGGAGGCGTTCGGCGACCTTGTCGGGGGCACCGAGGCGTACGGCGTCGTAGAGGGCGTGGGCGAACTCGGCCGCGAGTCCACTGCTGAACCCCGCGGCCGGGCCGTCACCGCCGTACCTCTGCACCATGCCGTCGGTGGCGTCGCCGATCGCGGCGAGCGCGCCGTCGAGGTCGCCGCGCGCCGCCGCGAGCCATGCGACCTGCTCGGCGAGCTCGGGCCGTCCCTCCACGGCCCGCTCGGCAGCGGGCGTGTCCCCCGACTGTGCGGCGGCCTGGGCGAGTTCGGTGCGGCAGGGTGCGTCCCCCGGCGCGTGCCGCAGTCCCTCCCTCGCCCAGGCCGCCGCCTCCCGCAGCTCCCCCCGAAGCCGCGAGAACCGGGCGCGCACCGCCGCGTATCCAGCCGGTACGGGCGCGCCCTCCCGCGCCAGCCACTCCCCCACGGGTGTCGGCAGCGGGCGTACGTCGAACTGTTCGATCCGTGCGTTCAGTACGGCCGTCTCCGCGGCCAGCGCCGCCCCGCACTGCTCCGGGGTGCGGGCCAGCCGCCTCGCCCGCAGCCGGCCGGCCGCGGCCCGCAGCACCGGGCCGTGCAGGGGGTGGGCGAGACGGGCGGCGCCCTGGTCGTCGACGGCGATCAGCCCGTCGGCCTCCAGGGTTTCGAGGGCCCGTAGGTCGAGGTCGTCCATGGGGAGGTGCAGCGGCTCCGAGAAAGCGAGGCGTTCGAGAGTCACACGCTCCTCGCGGGAGGGACGGTCCAGGACCTCGGCGGTGCGTTCGCGGATCGTCGCCGTCATCGGGACCGGGCCCCGCCATGCCCAGGCGTCGGTGTCCCGCACGCGCGTGTGCAGTCCGCCTTCGCGCACCGCGTCCACCAGGTCGCGCAGCAGCCGTAGATCGCCCCGGGCGAGGTGGAGCAGGCGGCCCAGGGTGAGCGGTTCCAGGCTTCCCCCGACGCCGGCGGTCAGCAGCAGCTCCGTGTCCACACGGGACAGGGGCTCCAGGGCGAGGCGGGGCAGCAGTTCCCCGGTCCAGAGGCGGGAGATCGCACCGGGGTGGGCGGCGCCGTCCGCCGCGACGACGATCAGGCGGGTGCGGCCGTGCACGGCGAGCTGGTGGACGAGGGCGGCGGAGGCGTCGTCGAGCAGATGCGCGTCGTCGACGACCAGCAGCCGTACCCCGGACAGGAGTTGGACCGCTCGGTGCAGGGAGACCGACTCGGGCAGCAGGTGCGCGAACGCGGCGAACGGGATGTGCCGGGTCTCGGGCGTCCCGGCCGCGCGGACACGGTCGCCGCCCCGGACGGCCTCGGTCACCAGGCGGGTCTTGCCGCAGCCCGCCGGGCCGGTGACCACGATGCCGTGGTGGCCTGCGGTGAGGGAGCGGCGGATCAGCTCCAGTTCGTCCTCACGTCCGGTGAACTGCCACGGCAGCTCGAGGGTCTTCGCTTCCCGTTCGAAAGTCGTCACGTGGGTATGAGCGCGAGTACTCACTCCTGATACAGGGTGACTTGAGTAGCCCCCGACTCAGGCGCCTGTGACCCTGCTCACGGCAGGCTGTGCGCATGACCGGACGCTACTGCAGCCTCGCGCAGCAGTCGGCCCCCGCCTTCGCACCGGGGCTGACCGCGGAGCGGCGCAGTGCGCTCGTCTCGGGCAACCGGATGTGGGTCAACGGCACGGTCCTGCACTACTACTTCTTCGACGGCGACGCCGACGGGTCGGTCATCCCGGTACCGGGGACCGGGTCGTTGCGGCGGGTCTCGTGGGGCGGTGGCCAGGAGCAGCGTGACGTGGTGCGCGACTGCTTCCGGGAGTGGCGGGACCTGGGCATCGGGCTGTCCTTCGTCGAGGTCGGCGACCGCTCGGAGGCCGAACTGCGGATCGGCTTCCAGCAGGGCGACGGCTCCTGGTCGGCGGTGGGCCGGGACGCGCTGCGGGCCGGGCAGCACGACCGCACGATGAACTTCGGCTGGGACCTCGCCGCGCCCGGTGACCGTGGGACGGCCCTGCACGAGATCGGGCACGCGCTCGGGATGCTGCACGAGCACCAGAGCCCGTTCGCCGGCCTCGCCTGGGACGACGAGGCGGTCTACGCCGATCTGGCGGGCCCGCCGAACTTCTGGGGCCGGGACACCACGTTCTTCAACATCCTGCGCAAGCTGGACCCGGACGAGGTCAACGGCTCGGTCTGGGACCCGCAGTCGATCATGGAGTATCCGTTCCCGGACGGCCTGATCCTGGAACCGGAGCAGTTCCGCGGCGGCCTCAACCCGCCCGGCACGCTCTCCACGGTCGACAAGGAGTTCGCACTGCGCTGGTATCCGCCGGCCGACCGCTCGCGGCCGCCGGCGCTGGTGCCCTTCCGGTCCGTGCCGCTCGGGCTCGGCCCGGGCGAGCAGGCCGACTTCACCGTCGAGCCACCGGAGACCCGCGAGTACACCGTGGGCACCTTCGGCGCGAGCGACACCGTGGCCGTGGTCTTCGAGGAGCGGGACGGGGAGCCCCGCTACCTCGTCGGCCGGGACGACGGCGGAACGGCGCACAACGCCACCATCCAGGCCCGGCTCGTCAAGGGCCGGCGCTACTTCGTCCGAGTCCGTCTGTACTCCGCGTGGGGTCCGGGGGAGACAGCGGTCATGTGCTGGTGACGGCACGGACCGCCCACGCGGTGGCTGGACCCACTGTCCGGCGCCGGGGGAAGGCCGCGGGTAGATCACCTTCGGGGGAGGGAGATCTGCCCGCGGCCCATTTTCGCGCCCCGGCACCGCTCGCGAACAGCGTGTTCCCATCTTGCGAACAGGCCGTCGAGGTTCGGTGGGCCGAGGTGGAGGTGATCTGTTCGGATCCCGAGGAGTACCGGCAGCGGGCGGTCTCACGGTCGGTGGACATCCCGGGGCTGCCGTTGCCCGGCTGGGAGGAGATCGTCGCCCGGGAGTACGAGCCGTGGGAACCCCACTCGTCATCCGTAGCGAGCCGCCGTTCGGCGCGCCCACTTCGCCAACTCACGCCGGACGTCGGCCGGTTCGAGTACCTCGGCGTCCGGGCCGAAGCCCAGCAGGCGGCGGCAGGCGGCCCGCGAGGAGTCGAAGTGGAGGGTGAGGCGGTGCCAGCCGTCCTCCGGGTCCGGGTGCGCGCGGGTGGCCGCGGTCGCGTCGCCGAGAACCTCGGGGAGAGCGGCGAGGCCGGCTGTCGTGAGGCGTACGGTGACGGGGAGTTGGTCGAGGCTCGACTCGAACTCCGCCGTCCAGTCGGCCCAGAACGCTGCCAGGTCGAAGTCGGCGGGGCGGGTGAAGGTGGCGGGGAGGCGCTCCGCCGCCGTGATGCGGGATGCCCGGTGGGCGCGGATCTCGTCGTCCGACCGTGCGACCAGATACCAGACACCGGCCTTCGCCACGAGGCCCAGTGGGTCCACGGCCTTGGTGACGGTACGGCCGTCCCGGCGGCGGTGTGTCACGCGCAGGTGGCCGTCCTTTCGTACGGCGTCGACCAACTCGGCGAGACACGGCACTGGTTCGGGCTCCTTGAACCAGGCCTGTGTGTCGAGGTGGAAGCGGGTCGCCGCGGAGTGCGTGCGATCGCGGCTGGACGGCGGGAGCGAGGCGAGGAGTTTCAGACGGGCCTGGGCGAGGGCGTCGCCGAGGGCGATCCGCTCCAACGGGCCGCCGGCCGACACCGCCAGCAGCGCCGTCGCCTCCTCCGCGCTGATGCCGAGGAGCGGGCTGCGCCAGCCCTCCAGCAACCGGCAGCCGCCACCCGGTCCCCCGCTCGCCACGACCGGCACCCCGGCCGCACCGAGCGCCTCCAGGTCCCGGTAGACGGTGCGGACCGACACCTCGAGCTCGTCCGCCAGTTGACGTGCCGTCATCTGCCCACGGGACTGGAGGTGGAGGAGCAGCGACAGCAGGCGGTCTGCTCTCATCTCGCGATCACTTCCTCACCGTATGACTGACACAGGATGTCAGCCATGGGTCCCTAGTGTCAGTGCATGATCAGTGGATACGTCATCGGTGAAAGCCTGCGCCCCGGCGCCGAGTTCCTGTCGCCCGGGCTGCGGCTGCGCAGAGTCGCCCGGCTCGACCTGGCCGGAAGTGCGAGCGAGGACCAGCCGCGGGTGTGGACGCTCGTCGAGTGGGAGAGCGAGGGGGACGACGCCGACGGTCTGGCCCGGGCCCTCGCCGACGCGCTGGAGCCGGCCAACGGGTGGTATGCCGACTTCGTGGTCGGGGAGGAACGGGTGGTCGTCTTCGCCGGGAAGGTGTTCCGGTATCGGCGCGGGGACGAAGCCGGGCGGGCCGAGGCGGTCGCCCATGGCCGGTCCGTGGGCACGCCCGAGCATCAGCTCGACTGGAAGGAGTGAGCGGCGAAGGGGCTCGCGCAGGACAATGGCCGTATGGGCGCCGAGATCGTGGACGAGGCGGTGCGGGTGGCTCCCGCGGCGCCGTTGCGGGGGCTGGTCGGCTGGTACTCCGGGTATCGGCAGCGCGGGGTTCCGGCCACCCGGCACCGCGGGCTGCCGTCGCCCTGGCTGACGCTGATCCTCACGCTCGACGAACCTCTCAGCATCGCCTCCCATCCCGACCCGGCCGCCACCCCCGGCGACTACCCCACTCTGCTGGGAGGCCTGCACACCACCCCCGCGTTCATCGACGTCCCGGGACGCCAGTCCGGCATCCAGGTCGCGCTCAGTCCGCTGGGGGCCCGCGTCCTGCTGGGGCTGCCCGCCGGGGAGCTGGCCGGGATCGACGTCCACGCCGACGACGTACTGGGAGCAGGCGTACGTGAGGTCCATGACCGGCTGCGGGAGGCCCCCGACTGGGGCGGTCGTTTCCGTGTCGTCGACGGCTGGCTGCTCGGGCGGCTGTCCCGCGGTCGGGACCTCACGACGGTGCCGGTCGCGGAGGCCTGGCAGCGGCTGCTCCGCGCCGGCGGACGGCTGCGGGTCGACAAGCTCGCGGCCGACGTCGGCTTCAGTGAGCGGCATCTGCGCAATCTGTTCCGCGCGGAGATCGGCCTCACGCCCAAGGCGGCCGCCCGGGTCATCCGCTTCGACCTGGCCCGGCGCCGGCTGGCCGACCGGGTCCGTACGCCCGACCTCGCCGGTCTCGCCGCCGACTGCGGGTACGCGGACCAGTCCCACCTCGACCGCGATTTCGCCGCGCTGGCCTCCTGCACGCCCAGCGCCTGGCTGGCGCAGGAGTTCCGAAACATCCAATCCGGCCACCATCCACCGGCCTGACGCTGGTGGGGTCAACCGACCGGTTCCGTGACGGAGGCGCATCCCCATGGCCAGTACGCCAGAGACCACCGAAGAGACCACCGAGCAGCCGCCCGCGCCACAGGTCTGGCCCACCCTGCGCGCCCATGACGCCCGTGGCCTGATCCGTTTCCTCGTCGACGCCTTCGGCTTCGAGGAGACGGTGGTCTACGGCGACGGCGACCGGGTCGAGCACGCCCAGCTCAGCTGGCCCGAGGGCGGGGGCGTGATGCTGGGCTCCGTCCGCGAGGACCAGGACAGCGACAGCGGCCCGACACCGCCCGGCCACTTCAGTGCCTACGTCGTCACCGCCGACCCGGACGCCGTACATGCCCGTGCCAAGGCCGCCGGCGCGGAGATCACGACCGACCTGCACGTCACCGACTACGGCTCCCGGGACTTCGCCGCCCGCGACCCGGAGGGCAACCGGTGGTACTTCGGCACGTATCGCGGAGAGCCGCGTTAGGGCCCGTTACGCCCCCGGTCCCTGCTGCCGGATGCGCTGGGCGACCGCGCTGTTCTCGGTCTCCCACCAGGGCCGTACGAGATCGGCCCCCTGCTGCGGGCCCTCCGTGGGCGCCGCCGGGACCAGCTCCCTGTCCAGGCGGCGGTCCAGAGCGACCGTCTCCGCGCGTTCCGTGCGGGCCCACTGGACCAGGATCGCCAGCAGGAAGGGCAGGGCCACCAGTTCGGCGATGCCGATCATCGCGCCGCCGCCGACCTGCTGGTCGTGCTGGACGTCCGGCGACCAGGACGGGGCGTGGTGGAGGTACCAGGCGCCGGCGATCAGGGTGCCGTGGGTCATGACCACGATGCCCGGTACGGCGTCGACGATCCCGTCGAGGAAGACCAGCGCCGCCCGCACCGGATGCGTGCACCACTGCGGCAGCGCCTCCTCGCGGGTGAGCACCGGCACCACGAACAGGCATCCGGCGAGCAGCAGATGCAGATACATCAGCTGGTGCAGCCAGCCATCGCGCAGGGCGGTCTCGAAGTACGGCGTGAAGTAGATCGTCAGTTCGGTGGCGAGCACCAGGACCGTGCTGACCAGCGGGAACGTGAGCAGCCGTACCAGCCGCCCGGTCATCGCCCGCCGCACGCGCCCCGCGGCGGGCTCGGGCAGGGCGTGCAGGGCCAGTCGCAGCGGGTCGCCGAGTGCCAGGCCGAGCGGGGCGACCAGGTCGAGGAGGATGTTCTGCACCGCGGCCGGCCAGAACAGCTCGCGGTCGTAGACGGCGAGGGCGGACATGGTGGCCACGACGAGCGCGCCGAGGCCGAGTACCGCGAAGGCGACGACACGGGCCACGGGCCAGGGCTCGCCCCGGCGCCTGAGCCGCAGGACGCCCCAGCCGTACAGAACGCCGAGCAGGGCCACGAGCAGCAGCGCGGGCACGTCCGGTTGCCAGGAGGAGAGCAGGCGACCCGGTGTGAGCTCCGGCAGACTCCCCATAGCGACCTCTCTCCACGGCACCCCGGCCTCCCGACCGGACTCGCCGTGGCACTTTACGCCGCTCCTGACCGGCCCCCTCGCGCCGGGCCGGGTCAGCGCCGGCCGTCATACCGATCTCATGACGAACCCTTACCGAGACCGACGGGACGATCTTCCTTCGGCACTGATCGGCTACGCTGACCGCCGACCTCAGGGGGAGACATGTTCAGGACAAAGCGGCTGCTGGTGGCCGGGGTGACGGCGGTCCTCATGGCCGGGCTCGGCGCATGCGGTGGAGGTGACGGCACCGCCGCGACCGCTGCCGACACGCACCGCGGTGTCACCGGGCAGGCCCAGCCGAGCCCGGAAACCGTCTCCGGGTTCCGGGACACCGTCCGGCACCTCAACCGGAAGACGGTCGCGGACACGCGGGCGCACCTGGTCAGGAAGTGCACGGCCGCCACCAAGCGGGTCCGGCACACCTCGCGTTCGGGCTCCGGCACCCACAGGACGACCCGCGTCTGGTACACCACCGAGCACTACCAGAGCTGCAGGAAGGTCCAGCAGGGCACGGAGAGGTACCGGCGGGTCGTCCGTCCCGAGCGCTGGTGCGTGAGCCTCGACGACGTGAACGGCGTCAAGGCCCAGGACGACGTCTGGTACCAGGTCTCCCGAGCGACCTACGACCAGGCACAGGCGGCGGACCAGCACACCCGTATCGAGTTCACCCCGACCGCCTCCGGCTGCTGAGCGTCACCGTCGCCGCCACTCCTCGGCCAGGAGTTCGTACGAGCGCACCGGTCGTTGTCACGGCCGTGAAGAGCCGGATCCACCGGGTGATCGCGGCGACACGGCCCAGCACCACCGGCGGCGAGGACACGATCAGGCTGAAGCGAGGAACTTCACGACGCCGCCCGCTGGTCGGCGACCTCGTCGGGGTGGGCGAGGCCGAGCTGGTGGCGGAGGGTCGGGCCCTCGTACTCCGTACGGAAGACGCCCTGCTCCTGGAGGAGCGGGACGACCTTGTCGGCGAAGACGTCGAGGCCGCTGGGCGTGATGTGCGGGACAAGGATGAAGCCGTCGGCGGCGTCGGCCTGGACGTACTCGTTGATGGTCTTGGCGACGGTGGCCGGGGAGCCGATGAAGTTCTGGCGGTTGCCGGTCTCGATCACGAGGTCGCGGATGGACCAGTTGTTGGCCGCGGCCAGCTCGCGCCACTCGCGGGCGGTGGCCAACGGGTCGCGGTACATGCGGACTTGGGCGCGGCCCTTGGCGATGTGGTTGTCGCTGACGTCCGGATCGACGTCGGGCAGCGGGCCCTCCGGGTCGTACGAGGACAGGTCCCGGTTCCAGACGAACTCCAGGTGCTTGATGGCGGTGGCGCCGCTGACCTGTTGGCGGCGCACCTTCTTGCCCAGCTCCTCCGCCTCGGCGTCGGTGTCGGCGAGGACGAAGCTGGCGGCGGGCAGGATCAGCAGCTCGTCGTGGCGGCGGCCGTACTTGGCGAGGCGGTTCTTGACGTCCGTGTAGAAGGCCCGGCCGCCGTCCAGGGTGGCGTACCGGCTGAAGATGGCGTCGGCGGACGAGGCGGCGAACTCGCGGCCCTCCTCGGAGTCCCCGGCCTGGAAGATGACGGGGCGGCCCTGCGGGGAGCGCGGGACGTTGAACTGGCCGTGGATGTCGAAGTGTTGGCCGGTGTGGACGAAGGAACCGGCCTTGGCGTCCCGCAGGAAGACGCCGGTCGCCTGGTCGGCCACGATCTCGTCGCCGTGCCAGGAGTCGAAGAGCTCGTTCGTGGTGGTCAGGAACTCCTTGGCGCGGGAGTAGCGGTGCTCCTGCGGGAGGAAACCGCCGCGGCGGAAGTTCTCGCCGGTGAAGGCGTCCCAGGAGGTGACGACGTTCCAGGCGGAGCGGCCGCCGGAGAGGTGGTCGAGGCTGGCGAACTGGCGGGCCACCTCGTAGGGCTCGTTGAAGGTGGAGTTGATGGTGCCGGTCAGGCCCAGGTGCTCGGTGACGGCGGCGAGCGCGGCGAGGATCGTGAAGGTGTCGGGGCGGCCGACGACGTCCAAGTCGTATATCTTCCCGCCCTGTTCGCGCAGCCGGAGCCCCTCGGCGAGGAACAGGAAGTCGAACTTGGCGCGTTCGGCGGTCTGCGCGAAGTGCACGAAGGAACTGAACTCGATGTGGCTCCCGGCCTTCGGGTCGCTCCACACGGTGGTGTTGTTGACGCCCGGGAAGTGCGCGGCCAGATGGATCTGCTTCTGCGGCTTGCTCATGTCGGTGCGGTCCTTCCGGCTCAGGCGGTGGCGGCGTAGCGGTTGGCGGGGCGGGTCAGGCCGAGCAGTCCACGGAGGGTGTCGGCCTCGTAGGCGGTGCGGAAGGCGCCCCGGCGCTGGAGTTCGGGGACCAGGTCACGGGTGATGGCCGGCAGGTCGTGTCCGGCGACGGCGGGCCGCAGCCGGAAGCCGCTCAGACCTGTCTCCCCGAACTCCTGGAGCAGGTCCGCGAGTTGGGCGGACGTACCGGCGAAGATACGGGCGTCGCTGGTGTACGGCTCTCCCGCGAGGGCGTCGAGCCGCGCCCGTCGGTCCTCCGCCGCCGCCTGGTTGTCGTCCAGGAAGACCACCAAGTCGCCGAAGACATGCAGGAGTTCGTCGGAGCGTCCGGCCGCCTCCTGCTCGGACCGGATCTCGGCGACGATCGCACGGGCCTGGTCGGAGTCGTGCGGGGTGACATAACCGACGTCGGCCTGGCGGGCCACCAGGCGGTAGGGGACGGTCTGGTGGGCGAGGGAGGTGACGAGGGGCTGCCCCTGGGGCGGACGCGGGGTGATGGAGGGGCCCTTCACGCTGAAGTGCTTGCCCTCGAAGTCGATGTAGTGCAGCTTGTCGCGGTCGACGAAGCGGCCGGTGGCGACGTCCCGGATCTCGGCGTCGTCCTCCCAGCTGTCCCAGAGGCGGCGGACCGCCTCGATGTAGTCGGCGGCCTCGTCGAAGAGGTCGGTGAGCCGTTCCTGTCCGGCCGGGCTCCGGAGTTCCTCCAGGCTGATCGGCGGGAGGGTGCGGCGGCCGAAGTGGTCGGCCTCGTGCGGGCGGGCGGAGATCTGGACGCGCAGACCGGCCCGGCCGGTGCTCACGTAGTCGAGGGTGGCGATCGCCTTGGAGAGGTGGAACGGCTCCGTGTGGGTGACGATCGCCGTCGGCACCAAGCCTATGTGCCGGGTGAGAGGCGCGATACGGGACGCGATCAGTACGGCGTCCAGGCGGCCGCGCACCTGGTCGGTACGGCCGTCCAACTCGCCGTAGTGCGAGGACTGGAGGCCGAGTCCGTCCTCCAGGGTGACGAAGTCGAGCAGACCGCGCTCGGCCTCGGCGACCTGGTCGGCCCAGTATCCGGCGGTGAACAGGTCCCGGGGGCGGGCGACTTGCTCGCGCCAGGAGGCGGGATGCCAGCCGGTGCCGTCGAGGGCCACGGCGAGATGCAGAGGGGAAGCGGGGGTTGAGGACACGAGGGTGCCTTCCTGGAGGTCCGTACGAGATGGCCGGGCCGCGGGAGTCGGGCGCACGGCGGCTGGGCGACCGAAGGGAGATGGGGGTCCCCGGCCGAAGGCTGGGGGAGGGTCAGGAGCGACAGAGGGCGCCGGCCACGCGCTGCAGGTCGATGTGGGGCCGGGTGTGGAGGCGGACGGCACGCAGTACCCGTGTCATCCGGCCCACCTCCGCTCGGTACATCGCCTTCGACAAGGACAACGGCACGGCTATGCCGTTTCTTCCAGGACGGCGGCCTCGGTGGCTCGTACGAGCGAGAAGACCGTATGGCGGCGCAGGGTGAAGCCGATCGCCTCGTACAGCCGGATCGCGCCCGCGTTGTCGGCCCTGGCGTGCAGGAAGGGCTGTTCGCCGCGCTCCTGGATGCCGGCGGCGACCGCCCGGACGAGCCGTGTGGCCAGGCCCTTTCCCCGATGGTCGGGATCGGTGCAGACCGCGCTGATCTCGGTCCAGCCGGGCGGGTGGAGACGTTCACCGGCCAGGGCGATCAGTCGGCCCCGCTGACGGATGCCGAGGTAGGTGCCCATCTCGACGGTGCGGGGCAGGTAGGGGCCGGGCTCGGTGCGGGCGACCAGGTCGAGGATCTCGGGGACGTGCGCGGGGCCGAGCCGTACGGCCTCGGGGTCGGGCTCGGCGCGCAGGCCGGTGTCGACGAGTTGGACGCCGTGGCCGGTGCGGACGAGTTCCCAGCCGGGAGGTGCCTCGGTGACGCCACGCACGGACGCGGTGCCGCCGGGGCCGACGAGGGTGGCCAGGTCGGCCCAGGCGTGGGGGTCCTCGGTGTCGGAGAGCGCGTGGAAGGGGGCGACGTCCTGCGGGTACCGGGCGGCCCGGCCGACGCGCTCGGCGAAGTGGGCGTGCGGGCCGTTGAGGGCGGCCCAGGCGGGGTTGTCCAGGATGTGGGAGGAGGTGGCTTCGATGCTGACAGTGGACATCGGGAGGCGGCTCCGGTGCTGGTGACGCGAGGGGGACCCCACCGTGAGGTGACGGCGGGGTCCCCGGTGGAGGGGGTCAGGAGTTGGTGAGCGGCAGGCCGGGCGGGTTGACCTCGGACGTGGCGACGGCCTCGTTGGAGAGGTTCCAGGCCTTGAGCCAGGCGGCGTACTGACCGTTCTTGATCAGGTAGTTGATGGCGTCGGCGAGGGGCTTGGCGAGACCGCTGTCCTTCTTGGCGGTGGCGGCGATCAGACCCTGGAGAGAGGCGCCCGCGCCGGAGTACGTGCCCGCGTTCCGCGTCGGGCTGGGCGTGTTCGCCGTCTGCCTGATGTGGTAGGCGATGCTCGGGTTGGGGCCGAAGTGGGCGTCGATCTTGCCGCTGTTGAGCGCCAGATAGACGCCGTTGGCGTCCGGGTAGTGCTTGATGGTGAGCTTCTTGCCCTCGCTGTGCAGCTTCTTCTGCCACTCCAGGAGGATGCGCTCCTGGTTGGTGCCCGAGCCGACCTCGATGGTCTTGCCGGCGAGGTTCTCGTAGTCGCCGTCGAAGTTCAGCCTGCTCGACTTGAGCACCTCGAAGGCGAGGTTGTCCTGCCGGTAGGAGGCGAACTCGTACTTCTTCTTGCGCTCCTCGGTGTCGGTGACGTTCGAGAAGGCCACGTCCACTTTGCCGCTGTCGATGCCGACGAAGAGGTTCTCCCAGGTGAACCGCTTGATCTCCGGCTTCAGGCCGAGCACCGCGGCGACCAGACGGGCGAAGTCGGGCTCCGAGCCGGTCTGGGTCTTCTGGTCGCTGCCCACGTAGTCCAACGGGGCGAAGCCG
This sequence comes from Streptomyces sp. NPDC001617, assembly GCF_053596855.1. Lineage (NCBI taxonomy): Bacteria > Bacillati > Actinomycetota > Actinomycetes > Kitasatosporales > Streptomycetaceae > Streptomyces > Streptomyces sp. NPDC001617. The sequence goes on along the minus strand of NZ_JBSFHA010000013.1, from coordinate 9,981 downwards.
GCGGGCAGGCTGCCGCTGCCGATCTCCAGCGTGCCGCTCTTCCTGATGGCCGCGGGCAGTTCGGCGCTGATCGACTTCACCTCGGACACCTTGAGGGTGGTCTCCTTGGCGGCGCCGTTGGAGACCCGGCCGATGGTCACGCCGCCGGCGGCGTCGGATGTCTCGGTGACGGCGTCGCTGTCCCCACCGCAGGCGGCGAGCCCGGTGGCGAGGGTGGCGACGGCGGTCGCCGCGGTGATGCCGCGTATCAGGCTGCGTCGGGTGAAGTGGATGGACATGGCCATTCCTTGTCGCTCAGAGGTGAGGAGGGTGGGCGTGGGGGGAAGTCGCGGTGCCGGGCGGGGTCAGAGGACCTTGCTGAGGAAGTCCCTGGTGCGCTCGTGCCGCGGCTTGTCGAGAACCTCGGCGGGCGGGCCCTGCTCGACGATGCGGCCGTCGTCGATGAAGACGATCCGGTCGGCGATCTCGCGGGCGAAGCCGATCTCGTGGGTGACGATGACAAGCGTGGTGCCGGTGGACGCCAAGTCCTTGATGACGGCGAGAACTTCGCCGACCAGCTCGGGGTCGAGGGCCGAGGTGGGCTCGTCGAAGAGGATGACGCCGGGGCGCAGCGCGAGGGCGCGGGCGATCGCCACGCGCTGCTGCTGGCCGCCGGAGAGCTGGCGCGGGTAGGCGTCGGTCCTGTCGGCGAGGCCGACGCGGCCGAGGAGTTCGCGGGCGAGCTCCAGGGCTTCCGGCTTGGTGAGCCGGCCGGTGGCGACCGGGGCGGCGGCCACGTTGTCCAGGACGGTCAGGTGCGGGAACAGGTTGAAGTTCTGGAAGACGAACCCGATCCGCCCGCGCTGGGTGAGGATGGCCCGCTCGCTCAGTTCCTTGAGCCGGTCCCCTTGTCGCTTCACTCCGATCAGCTCGCCGTTGATGCTGACGTGGCCGATCTCGGGCTTCTCCAGGTGGTTGATGACCCGCAGCAGGGTCGACTTCCCGGAGCCGGAGGGGCCGAGGACGACGGTGACCTCGCCCGGACGCACGGTCAGGTCGATGCCGTTGAGCACCCGGTGGGTGCCGTACCACTTGTGCACGTCGTGCACCTCGACGGTCGCGGCCTCGACGTCCGCCAGGGGTTCGAGGGTCTCGGTGGTCATACGGCGGCCTCCCCGTGGATGCGGTCCCGCAGGTCGGTGAGACCGGTGCGGAGCTTCTGCAACGGCGTCGGCGGCAGGGAGCGCGTGGCACCCCGGGCGTAGTACCGCTCGACGTAGAACTGGACGATGGAGACGACGCTGGTCAGGATCAGGTACCAGACGGTGGCGACCAGCAGCAGCGGCACGATGTCGCCGGGGTAGGTGGCGCCCATGGTCTGCACCGAGCCGAACAGGTCGAGCAGCGACACGTAGAAGACCAGGGAGGTGCTCTTGATCAGACCGATGAGCTGGTTGACGTAGTTCGGGGTGATCGACCGCAGGGCCTGCGGGAAGACGATCCTCGCGAACTGGTACCCCTTCGGCAGACCGAGTGCCGCCGCCGCCTCGTGCTGGCCCTGGTCGACGGAGAGGATGCCGCCGCGGACCACCTCGGCCGCGTACGCCGCCTCGTTGAGGCTGAGGCCGACGACGGCGATGACCATGTCGGTGGCGAGCTTCGACTCGTCGAAGGAGAAGAAGGCCGGTCCGAAGGGGACACCGACGCTCAACGTCTTGTACAGGGCGCTGAAGTTGTAGAGGAAGAGCAGGAGCACGATCAGCGGGATGGAGCGCAGAGCCCAGATGTAGGTCCAGCTGACGGCGCGCAGCACGGGCGACTTCGAGAGCCGGGCCAGCGCGAGGACGACACCGCCGAGCAGGCCCAACACCGCACTGAGCGCGGTCACTTCAAGAGTGATGAGCAGGCCGTCCAGGACGGTCGGCCGCAGGAACCAGTACCCGAAGCGGTCCCACTGGTAAAAGGGGTTGGTCGCGAGGCCGTGCACGAACTGGGCCACCAGGACCAGTACGACGCCGGTGGCGATCCAGCGTCCGGGACGGCGCAGCGGCAGAACTCGCTGTGCTGCCAGAGGTTTTGACAGGGCGTCGGCAGGCGGTGCCCCGGCGAGGGACACAGCGGTGCCTGGGGGTTCACTCATGGTGGGCTCCGGCGGATTCGGACGCCCCCCATGGCCGCGACAGCCGTGCGCTGTTACGACTCGTTCAGCGCACGGGAATGCGGGGGCACCGGGGGCGGGGAGGGCGACGGATCACCGCTCGGGCGGTGATCGTCAGGGGTGCGGGGGCTGAGGAGAGGTGTCAGCCCCGACAGCGGGCACGGCCCGGTGCGGTACACAGTGCGCTGTTCACGCGGAGAAGGTCGACGCTGCGGTCGGCGACGAGCGGGTCGGCGTACGGCAGTACGCAGCTCTGGACGCGGCGCTGGGCCGTCCTGGGAGCTGCGTACATCACGTCACCGTCACTGTTCCGGCCCAGCGGGCCTCGCGTTTCGGGTAGTCAAGACAAGTGACCGGGGCAATGTCAACGCCGGTCCACCACGTGGAACGGCTAACGGGCCGCGTGGGCCGCCCAGTCCAGGATCTGGACGGCGGCTCCGGCGGCCTCCAGTCCCTGACAGCGGGCGTGGTGCCGGCGGGCGATGCCGTCGAGGTCCAGGTGGGCGCCGAAGGCCGGTTGGGCGGCCAGGCGGCGGGCGTAGGCCCACAGGGTGGGGTGGTCGGCGATGCGCTGGACGGCGGAGGCGTCCAGGTGGTTGCGGTGCACGGTGTCGAGCTGGACCAGGGCGGTCCACAACTCGACGTCCGCGGCGGTGACTTCGTCGCGGATCATGTACGTGCGTCCTTCGAGCCAGCGTTCGAGGGCGCCGAGTGTTTCCAGCAGCGTGTTCAGTGCTATGTCACATACCACTGGCTCCCCGCCGGCCGATCCGGCCCGCTGCGCCGCCCGCTCGATGCCCTCCGCGCACATCCGCTCGACCGCCTCGATCTCCGACTCCGCGCCGCACGGGTAGAGCGGGAGGCGGTCACCGCCGAAGCGGTGGGCGAGGTCGCGCATGATGTCCGGGGCATGCGTGCTGACGATCCGTCCGGACCAGGCGTCGCTGAGCACCGGCGCCTTGGCCGGACCGGTGTAGCGGTGCGCGCTCGCCTCGTACAGCGGACGCAGGGCGGAGTGCCCGCCCTCGGGGCAGTCGGGTACGGCGGGCAGGAAGGTCGCCGGACACACGGTGTCCAGCCCGAGCAGGCCGTGGACGACGGCGATGCGCAGACCGTCGGGACACGCGGTGGACAGATGGAGCCGGTAGCGGCCCGGAACGGCGTAGTGGCCACTGCGCGCGTCCCGGCCGATGCGCCCCCGGAAGGCGGGCGCGGGCTGGGCGGACGGGTGGACGGCCAGCGGTGTGACGGTCATGACTCTCCCCGGGAGCGGGCGCGGACGTACGCGCGGCGGAAGCGACGTCGGGCGAGGGAGCGGGGCTCACCCGTGCGCGCCGGACGGGCATGCGTCACGGGGGACGCCGTCGGCGCGGGATGGGCGCGGCTCAGCCCTGGGCGCCGATCGCACTGCAGACGCGCTGCAGGTCGATGTGACGGCGGGAGGTGAGAAGGAGAGGCGAACGGCCCGCTCGTACGGTGACCGGTTCAAGGCGCCTCATGCGTTCCCTACCTATTCACTAGGATTCCCCAACTGGAGTGTCGATCGAGGTGGGGACGGCGTCAAGAGGGCCGTCCCGCATCGCGGACAGCCCGATGGACACCGGCCCTTCACCGGCCCCTGGGATCACTGCCGTCACACGGATCCCCGGTGCAACCATTCGGCTTCGGGCGTTGTCTGTTGTTGCGGAACGCACGTTCGCGTGCAGTTCGCCCGTCCGATGCCGATGCTTCACCCAGAGGACCCCCCATGCTCCAGAGCTCTCCCGGCCTCCGTCCGCTCCGACAGGCCGCCGGCACCCTCGGCGCCGTCGCCTTAATCGCACTGGGCGCGACGCCGGCCGTCGCCGACGACGGTTCCGGAGCCGTACTCGCCCTCGACGGCATGACGTCGATCGACGGAGTGCGGCCGGGCAGCACCTTCCAGGTGCCGACCACCTTCACCAACACCGGGGACGCCCCCCTCGACAAGGTCTACCTGTCGTACTCCGTCACCCGCGGCCTGAGCCACACCGAGCTGCCCTCCAACTGCCTTCGCTACGAGGTCGGTTCGTTCGACGAGGCGCCGAGCAAGTCCGAGGCGGTCTGCGAGTTCGACCAGACGGTGAAGCCGGGTGTCGTCTACGGGCTCGAGAAGCCGCTGACCCTCAAGGCCCTGGACCGCGCCCTGTACGACCGCCTGCGGGTGGTCGTCTCCGCGGACGACCCCGCCCCCACCGACGGTGCCGACGCTCCCGTCCGCGGCACGGGTCCCGCGGTCGCGTTGGCCGAGCGACCCGACACGAAGCCCACCGGAGCGAACACCTCGTCGCACCCGGGCTGGGACGACGCCAATGTGAAGGTCACCGCGGAGAACACCGCCGACTTCCAGGTCACGGGCGCGGACCTCAAGGGCGAGGTCGGGGACACGGTCGACCTGACGGTGAAGTTCACCAACGCCGGGCCCGCCTGGGTGCTGCGGGACGGCGACATCCCGGTGACCAAGGTGAAGATCAAGATGCCGGCCGGCACGACGGTCACCAAGGCCCATGACTTCTGCGACAAGGTGGCCACCGGCAGCTACGAGTGCGGCACCAGCCAGTCCTGGGAGGACGAGGGCGACGGGGAGACGTACACCTTCAAGCTGAGGATCGACAAGGCGGTACAGGGCGCCAAGGGCTCGGTCTCCCTCGGCGGCGCGCCCCGGCCGTTCGACGACGACAAGACGAACGACACGGCCGACATCACGCTCGCCGTCGCCGGCGGCGACGGGTCGACGGGCGGCTCCGGCTCGTCCGGCGGCGACGGCTCCACGACGTCCGGCGGCTCCGGCGGCTCGTCGACCGGCGGTTCGACCGGCGGCTCCACCTCCACCGGGGGCGGCTCGTCGACAGGCTCCACCTCCGGCGGCTCCACCTCCGGCGGCGACCTGGCGAGCACCGGTTCCGGCCCGGTCCTGCCGATCGCGGGCGCGGCGGCCGCGGCTGTCGCGGTCGGTGCGGGCGCGGTCGTAGTGGCGCGTCGTCGGCGGGCGTCCCGGCGGTAGCCCCGGAACACTCGCGATGGCCGGCCGGAGATCCGACGGATCTCCGGCCGGCCATCGGCGTGTCTGCGCATCGACTTCACGCGCAGGGCGTCGAGGGTCGCGTACACGGAGCCCTCGTCGGTGTTGGTGCCGACCAGCAGGGGTACGGGATGCTGGCGTCCGGTGGCGAAGACGTCGTCGCTGGGCTCGGTGAGGGCACGCCCGTCGACGACCGGGCCGGCCATTCCCCTGACGAAGCGGGCCACCGAATCCGGGTCGGAGGCTCGGCCGTCGATGCCGGGGAAGTCGTAGACGCCGGGCTCGACCATGCCGGCGCTGCCCTCCCAGGAGGCGGCCTTCAGGCGCGGTCCGGGCATCCAGCCCTCGGCGAAGGCCTTACGGACGGCGATCTCGGTGCGAGGCAGCCGGTTGCCGCCCGAGTAGGAGGGTCTTGTCCCCGCCGGGCGCCGGGGCCGGCCCGAGGACCTGATCGGACCGGTGCTGTTCCTCGCCTCCGCCGAGTCCGGGTTCGTCACCGGGCAGGTGCTGTACGCCGACGGCGGGCGCACCCTCGTATGAACGCCCTTGTCCTGCACGTGATTTCACGAACGGAGCTCGTATGACCACCCCCGTGCCTCAACGCTTCATCGGCAGGACCGTTCTCGTCACCGGTGCGGGTACCGGATACGGCGCCGAGATCGCCGTGCGGGCCGCGCAGGAGGGTGCGCGGGTCGCCGTGCACTACCGGAGTTCGGCCGCGGGTGCCGACAGGACCGTCTCGCGCATCAAGGACGTGGGCGGCGAAGCGTTCACCGTGCAGGGCGACATCTCCGTCCACGCCGATGTGATCAACATGGCCGAAGAGGTCTTCGAGCGGTTCGACGGACTCGACGTGCTGGTCAACAACGTCGGTGACGTGGCCGGCGACCAGATGTCCTGGCGGGACCTCACCGAGGAGTCCATCGACCATGTCCTCGCCGTGGACGTCAAGGGAACCATGCTCTGTGTCCACGAGTTCGGCTCGCGGATGCTGGAGCAGGGGCACGGCGCCATCGTCAACATCGGGTCGACGGTGATCGTGCGCGGGAGTGCGCGGGCTCCGCAGTACGCTGCCGCGAAGTACGGGATCCTCGGCATCACCAAGTCCTATGCCCAGGCGTTCGCGCCTCACGTCCGGGTGAACACCTTCGCGCCCGGGTTCATCGAGACGGAGACGCTGATGAATCGGGCGGACTGGAGGTCCGGACGGCGGGAGGACATGATCTCCAAGACGCCGATGGGGCGGATACCGGGGCCGGCGGAAGTGGCGGGGACGGCGTTGTTCCTGGCCACGGACGACGCTTCGCACATGACCGGGGTGTACCTCAATGCCGACGGTGGCTTCAACATGATCGGCGCGTAGGCGCTGCGCCGGCCTGGCCGCATTGTGTCCGCGGGTGCGTGGAGGCTTGTCACGCGGTTCCCCGCGCCCCCGAGAGAAAGTCGGCTGCACCACCGGCACTCAAGAGCTCCGGCCCCCCGGGACTTGGTTCGCATCCCAGGGGGTCGGTTCATGGCCTTGCCACGACACCGTCAGCGTGAGCGCTCCCGTGTACGTGCTGCCCGCCTTGAGCTCCGTGGCGGTGCCGTCGACCGTCAGGGTCACCGTCCCGCCCGATGCCGCCGTCACCGTCGCGTCCGACGCCACGGTGAGGGCGCTCAGGTAGGACGTGCCGGTGACCGTCCAGTTCGAACCGGATCCCAGAGTCACGATGACGCCGTTGTTGACCACCTCGCTCGGCGTGTTGGTGACCTCGCTGATCTCCCGGTACTCCGTGGACGTGATCGTCGAGACGTTGTGCTTCGTGGTGCTGGCGGAGATGACGCCCTCGACCGTGGAGCCCGTGAAGGTGAGGACCAGGTTCTGGCCCTGGAGGCTCGCGTTGCCGCCGCCCCGGACCGAGTTGTAGAAGTCGCCGGTGAGTTCGATGTCGGTGAAGGTGCCCCTGGCGTCCGTGGACTGGGCCGAAGTCGTCACCCGGCTCGCCGACTTGGTCGGGGAGCCCGTGGGCTCGGTGTACCTGCCGATCGTCTCGGACGACCATGGCTCGCCCGACACCGTGACGCTTCTCGGGCGGTCCGTGTCCATCAGCTGGAAGAGGACGCCGTTGCCGGTGGTGATCGTGGCGCCCTCGGAGCCGTCGACCGTGACGGTGCCCGCCACCGCCTTGCACATGAACGTGGTTTCCCCGGTGGTGACTTGGGTGCCGCCGTCGATGACGACCGACCCGGCCGCGTACCACAGCACCATGAAGCGGCCGGCGTCGTTGACGGGATATCACACGGCCTGGAATCACCCTGTGACCGGCACCCACGCCTTCTGCTGGGGCGGCATGGACCTCATCACCCAGGAGACGGAGATCGATCCGCTCCTCCACAACTGCCTGGAGCCCGCACTGGTGGGCAACACACGCGAGGTTCCCTTCAGCCCGGACAGCGGGCCCTACACCCTGGCCGACGAGTTGGCGGCACTCGGCACCGAGCTCGGCCATGACCAGCTGAACGAAGTGCTCGTTCGGGCAAGGGAGTTGATGGCACACGAAGGCCGACTGCTCACGGACGAGGACCTGGCCGCGCTGACGGATGACCTGCGCTGACCGGTCGCCGGATCAGGTCCGGTCGATCGCCGCGAAGCCGTCCACCAACGCCTGCACACCATCGCGAGGTGCGGGTGCCGGCACCGGGGTTCAGTGCATCTCGGCCCCCTCGGGACTTTCGGAGACGGTCGCGCTGTCGTCCAGGAACCCGCCCGACTGGTGCTGCCAGAGCTTCGCGTAGGCGCCCTCCACCGCCAACAGCTCCTGGTGCGTGCCCTGCTCGACGATCCGTCCGCGGTCGAGGACCACGAGCTGGTCCATGCCCGCGACCGTGCTCAGCCGGTGGGCCACCACGAGTGCCGTCCGGCCCTCCATGAGCCGCCACAGCGCTTCCTGGACGAGGAGTTCGCTCTCCGAGTCCAGGGCGCTGGTCGCCTCGTCGAGGAGCAGGATCGGCGCGTCGCGCAGGATCGCCCGGGAGAGGGCGACGCGCTGGCGCTGACCGCCGGAGAGTTTGACGCCGCGCTCGCCGACCATGGTCTCGAAGCCGTCCGGCAGTGCGTCGGCGAACTCCGTGACGTGGGCCGCCTCGGCCGCGCGGCGGATCTCGGCGTCGGTGGCGTCCGGCCGGGCGAAGGCGATGTTGTCGCGGAGGGTGCGGTGGAACATGGCCGGGTCCTGGGGGACGTAGGCGATGAGGCCTCGCAGGTCGGCCTGGCGCATCCTGCTGATGTCCTGGCCGCCGATGAGGATCCGGCCGCCGTCGATGTCGGTCATCCTGAGCAGCAGGCGGGTCAGGGTGGTCTTGCCGCCCCCGGAGCGGCCGACGAGACCGATCTTCGTCCCGCTGGGCACGGCCAGGTCGAGGCCCTGGAAGAGCGGCTTCCCTCCCCCGTGGGCGAAGGTCACCCGCTCGAATCGGACATCGGCGTTGCCGCGCGAGAGCGGCTCCGGCGTGGCCGGGTCGAGCACCGTCGGCGGAACCAGCAGCAGCTCGGTGAACTGCGCGGCCTCCGTCATCGAACTCTCCAGACGCCGGTAGATCTGGTTGAACTCGAACATGATCTTCGTGGCGTTGGTGTAGTAGGTGAAGGCGACCACGACCGCCTCCACCCCGTGCTCACCGCCGCCGAGCGCGACCGCGAGCAACAGGCCCAGCACGTTGGTCAGGACGGACATCGGTGCGACCAGGGTGTCGATGCGCAGGTTGCCGTAGTCCCAGGACCGGAGCGTGAGCCGCCGCGAGTGCGCGACGCGGGACCGGTGCTCGGCCGCCTCGCGTTCCTCGGCGGCGAACGCCCGGACCGTGTCCATGTTCATCAGGCTGTCGGCGACATGGCCCGACACCAGGGCGATCGCCTCCTCACGCTCGTCGACGAGTGCCTGACGGCGGCGGATGAGCGGTACCACGATCAGCGCCGTCAGCGCGATCATCACCAACAGGCCCACGACGAGCAGCGGTTCGTAGCGCCACAGCACCACCGAGCCGAACAGCAGTGGCACGAAGCTGCCGACGACGTTGAAGGTCAGGGTGTCGATGAACTCCTCGAAGCGGGAGGCGAAGCTCAGCACCCGCTTGGTCAGCGATCCGGCGAAGTTGTCGTGGAAGAACGCCGCGTCCTTGGCGAACAGTTCGTCCATTCCGATGACGTAGAGGTGCTCGATGCCGAGTGCGTCGAGGCGGTTGAGGCAGTGCAGCCCGATGCGCCAGACGCCCTCCCCCGCCAGCATGACGCCGGCGAAACCGAGGACGTACGGCAGGGTCGAGCGGAGGTCGGAGCCGTCGTCGCCGGCGATGCGGGCGACGAGTTTGGCGACGAGCAGGGGGGCGATGTAGTTGAGTCCGATGTTGCCGAGAGCCGGCAGCAGCATGGCGGGGACCGTCAGCCGCTTGAGCCGGGCCAGCTCCCGTCCGTAGTAACGAAGCGCGAGGAGCACCGAGCCCCTGCGCGCCGGAGTTTTTCCTGATTCAGGCAGTCCCATCCCGATCCTGTGGGTTCGTGCGGCGGGGGTAGGAAAAGGGAGTCTCCCGCGACGGCACCCACCCGGTCCACGCGTTTTTTCCGGCCACAGACCCGGCCGGAACACCCACAGGAACACCCATACGAAAAGGGCCTCCGCAGACTCTCGCCTGCGAAGACCCTTCGCACCGTCGGGACGACAGGATTTGAACCTGCGACCCCTTGACCCCCAGTCAAGTGCGCTACCAAGCTGCGCCACGTCCCGGTGCGCTCTCGCGGTGAACCGCGTGATCACGCAGGTCAACC